>JAZQTY010000049.1:0-9253 GCA_045631025.1 Eubacteriales bacterium | reverse complement strand
CCGTAGATCATATTGCCGTTTCCGTCGTCGTAAGCGACAAGCTCATAATTGTTCTTATCCGCGCCTGTCATCGAAGCAATTACCTCATAGTTTTCACCAAGCAATGCGCCAAAGCTCTGCTGGAGGGTGAATACCGTACCTGCCTCAACCTCGGTAGCGTGATTTTGACCGATCATCAATTTAACCTCTTCTCCTGCTATGATACCGTCCTTGACAAGGAGAGTGACGTACATATCGTCGTATACGCCATAGGTTACCTTGAGGTCGAGATTAGTAATCTTCTTGGGAACTATCTCAAGTGTGTATCCCGACGTCGGGAATATTACCTTATAGTTTACGGTGTCGCTATAAGATATCTTTGTAAATTTGACCTCCGAATAGCTACCTACCGCAGAAATCGGAAGAATGGGCGTGCCGGTTTTCATCGCCTCGAACGACATCGTAAGCGTATCACCCTCAACCGCATATTCCGAAAAATCTATGGTCAGGCGGCTGCTTCCTGTGTACTCGGCAACGTACTTCACCGCGGGGAACGAAAGAGTCATTTGGGTAATTTCCGCGTTAGCCTTTACTTGTTTTGCAAATTCACTTGCCGTTTTACCGTTGAAGGTATAGTTGCTTGCGGAAACCTGTCCCCAATAGTAAGTTTTTGCGGTTGATCCGACATTTGCACTGTCCATCTGAACGGTAAGACGCAGAACCTCGCCGTTCACACCCTCGATCTCTTTCACCAGCTCGTTGTTACCGTCGTATATCTTCGATATGTCGGTGGAAAGACCGGTAAGCGCCTTGGGAACGATTTGGAGATTACAATCCGCCTTGTCAATAGAGTAGTTACTGTTACCCACTACTGCCGTCTTAATTTCAACCTTGCTACTCACGCCAACATAGTTGGGGATAAGATTAATCACAACGGAAGCACCGTCAACAACACCGTTTTCGGCTGTCATCTGGATTGCATACACCTGACCGCCGTTATATTCCTTAACGAAATTGAGGTTGGTCAAGGGCTTGGGCTGGAGCTTCGAGGACCAGCCTGCTGCGAGAGAATAATTGTAGTTGTTCATAGCGTCTACGCCGTCTACGGTAATCCAATGCCCATAGGCGGTACCGCCTGCGCAGTTTGCGTCTTTTTTCCACATAAGGACTATCTTTACGTTTTCACCCGTATCTCCGGTCTTAAACGTTGGGCTGTATTCTTTTCTCCAATCGTCGGTTTTGCTGTGATAGGTCAGGTCGCCGTAAACGGGAGCCTCGCCTGTGATGGTAACGGTTGCCTTTACAATGCTTGCCGTGCAGTCTTCAAGAGCAACTGTATAGTTGCTTACAAGCGTCTGGGAGTTGGTTGCTCCGGTAATTTCTACGGCAGTAAGCGCGCTTCCCGCATCTTTTGAAGCAAAGGTAAACTTAAGGTTAAGCTGTTCGCCCTCCAGCAAGCCCGAGTTGGGTTGCGATACCGCACTTAAAGTATAGGTGAACTCGTTTTTGTTCATATAGTAAAACGTTGCGGTGGGAGTAAGCGCCTTCTTCGCAATGGTAAATTCCTGCTCGGCGCTGACACCCGCATAGGTTACTGTCTCGGCAACGTTAACCTTTACCTTATATGTGCCTGCGTTCACGGGCTTGGCGTCAAGCTTGGTGTCGCCCTGATACCACTCGAAGGTAACTGCACCGTCAGAGTTGGTTTCGTATGTGGGGTTTGCAAGCTCTACCTTATCGTAGGTCTTGGAAAGGTCCTGAATATTCGTAATAGTTGCAACAGCTTTGTCAGTTTCAAAGTAATCTGTTGCATGAGCCTTGCCGCATACGCAGGACTTGTAGTACTGCGCCTTGGTGGTAGCCGTTGCTTCCGCCTTGAAGTAGTCGCTGTGAGCTACGGTCTGATCGTACACGTGAGCAGCCTCTTCCTTCTTTGCACCGCAAACCGAGCATTCATACCAGTGGGTAGTCTCGCCCGCCGTCAGAGTATCGGAAAACTTGTGGGTGATGTTGCGAGTCAAGCCGCAGACGTTACAGGTCGTGTCGCAGTCGTTGTCAAACACGTGCGCTTCGGGAGTGCGAACACCGCCGCACACGCCACAGTCGCCATCGCAAGCGTTTTCATAAACGTGTGCTTCGGGAGTGCGAACGTAGCCGCATACGTTACAGTCGGCATCACACGCATTGTCAAATTCGTGCGCCGCGCGGTCGCCCGCGTCTATGCAGTCTGCCTTTTCGCAAGCGTGCCAGTGATCGTTCTCGTCAGAGAGCCAATCGCCCGTGGCGGTATGGTCACTCACGTTCTTGTGTGCACAGGCTATAAGTCCTACGCAAAGGACAAGCGCCATAAGCACAACGGATAAAATTTTAATTGTTTTTTTCATAAGCTTTCTCCTTTTTTAAATTAAGCATAAATTGATTCGTTTAGCCTTACGTGCTCAAGCACCTCTATAAATTTCGGCTTTCCGTTAACCTGACGGATAGAGCTTCCGTCAAATTCCACTCTCACCTGCCCGGGCAGGGTGTGAGCTTCACCGTTTTCGTCGTAAAGCTCCATGTAAAAATACCACACCGCCGCGTCAAGATTTTCGCGCTTCTCGGGGCAAAAGAATTTTATTACCCTATTCGGTCTCTTGAGCTCAAAAAGACAATAGTCGCGTTCGGTTTTCTCGGGCACAGTAAAGATCGGAAAATCCTTTTCAAACGTCATTGAAAAGGCATCGCTCGGCTCGTTTATGAGTAGGAAATCGGTTTCGGGAACATTCTCGTTGACGAGATACTCAAGACCTTTTTCCAACGGAAATTCAAACCTGCCAAACAGAATGCTCTTGTCGGTCACATTTTACCACCTCCGTTCTTTTTTTGATAGTACTGAATTCTACCTTGACTACATTTTACCATATCACTATCAATTTGTAATCACCCATTAGGGGTGAACTTTCTTCGTTTCGGGGGTGAAATGGGGTGATTTTTAAAAAAGCAGGGGTGAAATGGGGTGAGAACGCGTTTTTGTGCCAAAATCGGAATTGTAAATACAAAAAAAAGGACGACGGAAATTTCCGTCGTCCATTTGAAATTTATTCAGTTGTTGTTCTGCAAAAGCAAGGCATACAATTCCTCGCGGCAGCTTACTCCAAGCTTTGAATATAGCGAACGCGTGTAGGTTTTGACAGTATTCTCGGAGAGGTGCAAGGACTCTGCTATATCCTTGCGCTTTTTGTTCCCAAGTATCATTTCGAGAATTTCACGCTCTCTGATTCCAAGTGGCTCGTCTGCGCTCACAAACTGCAACACCTTCGCAAGCTTTGCTTCCATCGTCATAGTGGTGATCTGTACACCAAGATGCTCCTGCTCGGCAACCGTATACCTTGGAATGTCTCTTTTATGTACGTAGTCCTGAAGCATTATCCAAAGGAAAAGAAACGCAAGCGCACTGACCAGATATATCGCGGAAAGCAATTCGAAGTCCCAAGGTATTACCTTTTGAATACACCAAAGACCAATATTTCCAAGTACTATCGCCAGCATAATGCAAGCGCGCTTTTGCGACGCGCCCTTGCGTTTTTTCAGCGATACGCAAAGCACCGCAAGCATTGCAATAAAGTAGACTATAACGTATATAAGATTCGTCGGGTGAAGCACTCCGTACTCTTTTTGAAGAACGGTTGCTCCCTTGACGTTTTCTACCGTCGCGCTTACGTAATACCAATCAAGATACCCCGTCGTGCACACGAGAGCAAACATTGCAAGCGCCACACCGAGCAATATACCCGTCACCCAGTTTTTATATTTGTATCCGCAGAGCTTTGAGATCATCATAAACATACACAAAGGCACGAATACCTGACCGAGATATGCTATCTTGTTTGAAAGCAGCGCAAGCTCAACCGTCGGGGAGAATGCAATCAAGGTATAGCCAAGGTTAACCATGGATACGCAAGCGAAAAGAACCAATAGCCACGGCTCGCTCTGCTTCTTGCGAACAAACGCAAAATACAGCGGTATCAGCACGAGTGAAAGCAAAAATATTGCCGCATACGTATATTGCACAGTCACACCTCCTTACCGTTTTTTGCAAATTGAACATACGACTTAATTATTATATCACAAAACGGTAAATTTTTCAAGACCTTTTACCAAAAAGCATAAAAATGAATCATTTGATTTCAAATACACGTATACAAAAAACAAAGGAGCTGCTCAAACGCAAATTTGAAAACAGCTCCTCATTTATCAGTTTCCGTAAAAGGTTTCCGCGCGGTTTTCGTCCTTATAAAGAACGTCGTCCAAGAGAATGACTTTAGGATATACCAGCTCCCCGGGCTTATCGGCAAGCTCAACGACAAAGCTTGACACGAAATTGATTTTAAAAGCAGCGAAAAATTGCGGCATAGGAATATTGAGCATATGAGAAAGTGCCGCCGCTGATGCGCCCGCGTGGCTAAACATCGCAACGGTTTTATAGGGAATCTTATCGGATACGCGGTAAAATTCTCCCTCTCTCACAAATCCGAGCCCCGCAAGCCACTTGTCAATTCCGTCAATTACTGTCTGCGCTCTTTCTACTATAATACTTCTGCAATACGGCTCGTCCTCGCGCCAATTAACGTTAAGAAGCGTCAGATTTTGTGAAACACGCAAATCCGATACCGTCCAAGGGTGTCCCTTTGCAACGATAGGAGTATCGTCCTTGGACTTCCAACCAATCTCGCGCATAAAATCGCAGGACTCCACAGAAAGACCGAGAAGCTTCGCGGTATGCTCCGCCGTCTCTACCGCGCGCCCGCAGCTTGATGAATATATGACCTCAATACCGCTGTCGCGCAAATTCTCCGCCGCTATTGTCGCCTGCTTGTGTCCAAGCTCCGTAAGACAGTCAAGCTTATAGTCGGGATGTCCGTGACGAACGAAATAAATCTTCATTGTAAATACCCTTTCTAAATCAAAGATTTTCTATATCTGCCACCGAGCCGTCAAGAGCGCGTATAGTCGTCTTATAATATTTTTCTTGGAAATACACGGCTCGCGCGATCTCATAAGCATCAAAGCTTATGCCATCGGGCGCCATAATAAGCTTGTCCTCCACGTCGTCAGCGCGGTAAACTATTCCTATAATTCGCCCATCGTAAGTTGAAACGGGCTCGTCCACACCGAGCAAGAAAACGTCAAGCTCCTCGCCGTCACCGCCGAGAACGTCGGGAATATATCCGTAATTGATAGGATAAACCAACGTCTTTTCACCCTTGTGATGCACGTAGCCGATCGGGCGATCTATTTCTATTTTTACTGTTTTTCCGAGATAACTCTCTACCTGCGCGTGGCGTTCGGATAACGTCATAATCTCTCCTTTATAATTATAGGCGCGAACACGTCACTTGAGTTTTTCTAAATGACGTACCCAAATTTTTATCGTTTAGACCTGCTCTGCCCGAGCAACCATTCTCCGTAAGCACGGTCGTTTCCTACGAGGCTCCAGACGTTATGAGAATAGCCGCTCAAGGAGGTAAATTTGAATACGGTAGAGCCCGCAAGAGCAAGCGCTTCGCTCATTTTCGCCGTTCCACTGTACGGAACCGATGAATCAGACGTTCCATGAACGGTCCAAATCGGGATATTCTTTATGCTTTCTGCTTGCGTGGAGTCGCCTCCGCCGCAAATGGGCATCGCCGCAGCGAAAAGCTCGGGATGTCGCATTATAATATCCCACGTTGCGAATCCACCCATAGAAAGTCCTATGGCGTAATAACGGTCAGCATCAGGGCGATACTCCTTTTCTATTTCCGAAATGAGTTCAACGACAGCGCCAAGCTCGTTCGATTCCTTCACTTGATCTATACTGTAATTTCCGTTCGCCCAGGGGGTGTCTACCCATTGTTGTCCTAACGGACACTGCGGCGCTATGATTATTGCCTCCGCATAGGGAGAATCCTTCAAGCTGAACGCATCGGGCATAAAATTATAAAGTTGGCTTTGATTATCCGCACCGCGCTCCCCTGCTCCGTGGAAGAAAACGATAAGCGGCGTCGTTTGATTTTTCGGATCGTAATTAGACGGAATATAAATTCTGTAAGGAATTACCGTACCGTCCTCTGCCGTAAAGGTTCGCGTGTAAAACAGCTCAATAAGGTCAAAAAATTTGATTTTTGAATCCCTGTTTTTGATATATTGAGCGTAATTGTATTGGCTGTACTCGGATTGGTGGTATATAAAGCCCCCATCCTTTGGAATTACAAGCTCGGTCTGCCCGTCGGTATTTGTGAAAAACTCGACATGCGCTATTTCAAAAAGATAGTCGTAAAGATATTCGTTGACAGCATAGAGCACAAGATCGTCTCCGCAAACGTCAACGGCAAAATCATTGAACTCGTTTAGCTTATTTTTGACGAATACCGCGTTGGTATCGGCATCGCCGATGATTATTCTTTTTTCGCAGTCGGTCGGAACGTTTTGATCGGAATAAACCGCAAGCGATACGCCAAACTGATCGTTTATGTAATTGGAAAGACTAAACCCCGCATCCTCAAAGCACGCGACGTCGGAATCGTATACTATCACGTACTCACTCTGACCGTTTGCTATTATATTGAGATCAACGTTTTCGGGAGGATCCGGAAGAGTTACCTCCGAGGTAACTGCATTTTCGTTGTTATCTGCATTCAAGCCGCAATCCCCTGTGGAGTCCGAGTTTCTATCAGAGCCAAAGCATCCCGCAAATGAGAGTGGGAGCAAGGTCATTGATAATAGTATTGCTATAAGTTTGATTGAAGTACGCATTTGCTGTATCTCCTTACTCTAAAGCGTTTTTACATTTATATAATGATTATACCATACTTTAAAGACAATATCAAGGTTATTCGCAGCGATTTGCAAAATTCTGCGGTTTGACGTATAAAAAAATCGGACACGTCACCGGGATAAATTCCAAATGACGTGTCCAATTTTTATGAAAGTTTTTGCGGAGCTTTTGAGGGAAAGCGACCCGCGTCCCCGCGTCCTTTTACTTGCTTGCCTCTTCGATAGCAACTGCAACGCGTGCGGTCATACTAAGCCTCGGGGGGTGGTACATACGGCGTTGGGTTTAAAAAAGCATCTTTTCTTTATTTGAAATCTCGCCCGACCAAATAATCAAGTGTAATATTGTAGTAATCAGCCAGCTTTATTGCCGCCCACAGGGGAAGCTCGCGCTCCCCACGCTCATATCTTTGATAAACCGTAAGTTGCATATTCAGCAGCTCGGCAATCTGCTTTTGAGTTTTATCATTGTCTTCTCGCAAATCACGTACTCTCGGATATACAAACATATTTCTCACCTCACATATAGTATGTGAGATAATTATAACAAAAAGCACCAAATGGTGTTGACAAATAACACCGTTTGGTGTTATAATATAATCAATACAACGTCGAAGTTGCGTTTTCGGTGCGCTGACTTCGGTTGGCGCACCTTTTTATTTTCACCGATGAATAAAATCATTTTAAGGAGAACGAACAATGAAAAAAATCTTATCAATTTTATTGCTTATATCACTGCTAACGATAGCATTCACCGCATGTGATATTACCCCATCTGTTGAAAATGAAGAGAGCCACCCTCAAAACTCTACCGAAAGCAGTTCCAACAACTCTGATGATGTGAATGTGAATGACAATAACAACAATACAAATAATAATAGCAATAACGATAATAGCACAAATAATGGTGAAAACAACACCCCACCGTCTACAACACTCACAGAGGAAGAAAAATACAACAATGCGCTTTCCTTACTTTCTAAAGGAAAAAATCAAGAAGCGTATGAGCTTCTTAACGAAATAAAAACCTATGCTCCCGCCCAAGAAAAATTAAAAAACTTTTTCTATGCTCCCGCCCTAATTAAAGAAGGACATATGGGGTATACTTCTGGATCAAATCTCGATTCTGCAATGCAGTACGATGATATGGTATATTCTTACGATTCCAAAGGCAATATTACATCTATAACTATTCCAGAATATAGTAAAACTTATAATTATACGTACGATTCAAAAGGTAACGAATTGCAAGGATTTCCTATTGATTACCCTAATCCATACTACGCTCGTACTTGTAGCTACCAAAACGGAAAATTAAGCAAGATATCATATTCCGATTCGTCTGAGGAATATTTTTATAACTCAGACGGTAGTATAAATAAGATTGTGTATACTTATCAATCGGACTACTATGAAACGCCAAGAATCTACGAAACCATATACTCTTATACTTATTATGACAACAACACAATAAAAACGATGAAATATGAAGATGATGGTATCTATGAGTATCAATATGATACCAATGGTGATGTTATTAAAGTTGTTATATATTATGACGATGAATGCACAGAAATTGGGGGATATTACTCTATAGTATATGGTGAATTTGGTGTTGAAAAAGTTGAAGTTTGGATTCCAGAATATTCACAAACGAATCCGGTAGGAGAAATCACCTACAATTACGACACAAATGGCAGATTAACAGAAGTTATGTTTTATGAAGTAGGGGAACTTACAAAGGCGTATTTGTTTTCCAACTATATTCTTTGTTATAGCGAGAATGACAATGCAAGAGATAGAATAGATATAATCAGCTATACATCTATTGAAAAAATTATTGAATTTATAAGCTGATTATATTTTTAGCGAGCCGTAGGATGCGGCTCGCTTTTCTTATTTCAAAATTTCTATGTACTTATAAACCGTCGTTCTACTCACATCACACACCCTTGCAAGTTCTGACACGTTGAGTTGCTTGTTCTTATACGCCGGATAGCGGTAGAAGACTTTCGGAATCTCTTCTTTTGAGAGCGGCGGTCTGCTGATTTTTTATAAAAAATACGGACACATCAAAGAGGATTTCTCCAAAATGATGTGTCCAGTTTTTTATGAAAGTTTTTGCGGAGCTTTTTTTAAAAAGCGACAAGTCGCGTCCCCGCGTCCCTTTTACTTGCTTGCCTCTTCGATAGCAACTGCAACAGCAACAGTCATACCAACCATGGGGTTGTTACCTGCGCCGATGAGACCCATCATCTCTACGTGAGCGGGAACGGAGGAAGAGCCTGCGAACTGTGCGTCGCCGTGCATACGTCCCATGGTATCGGTCATACCGTAGGAAGCAGGGCCTGCTGCCATGTTATCGGGGTGAAGAGTTCTACCTGTTCCACCGCCGGAAGCAACTGAGAAGTACTTAACGCCGTTCTCGTTACACCACTTCTTATAGGTTCCTGCAACGGGATGCTGGAATCTGGTGGGGTTG
>JAZQTY010000048.1:0-12027 GCA_045631025.1 Eubacteriales bacterium | reverse complement strand
GAAGATTCTTCCTTCTCTTAAGTAATTAAGCGTTAAGGACACGGAAAGCAAATCATCCCCAATATTCGGGAGGGTTTGTTTTCCGAGCGGTGCGCTTCGACTCGCTCGGAGCGTACCGCTCGGAAAACAAATACTAAATTTAGGAGATAAATATATGTTGATTGGTAAGGTTGTTGGAAGCGTCGTTTCCACGAGAAAAAACGAAAAGCTTATCGGAAGTAAATTTATGATAGTCGAGACCTCGGCAAAGATGGGCGATGTTAAGCGCATCGTTGCTATCGACGACGTCGGAGCAGGTATCGGTGAGCTCGTGCTCGTTGCTACGGGAAGCGCTGCAAGAATAGGCTGCGACCACCAGGGCGCGCCCGTTGACGCGGCTATCGTCGGAATTATCGACAGTGGTACGGGAATAGAATAAAATTTTAATCAGAGGTCGAAATGGAGCTCACTAAAATAAAGGAGCTGCTTCGCGAAATGGGCGTTGTCGGCGCGGGAGGCGCGGGCTTCCCAAGCTACGCAAAGCTCTCCCCCGATGCAAAAACCGTTATCCTCAACTGCGCCGAATGCGAGCCGCTGCTGAAGGTTCACAGACAGGTGCTTGAGGAATACACCTATGAAATACTCTCCGCTCTCTCGGCAGTTGTCGAGACGACGGGCGCAGAAAAAGGAATAATCGCCGTAAAGGCACACTATAAATCGACCGTTCGCGCAATAGACGCGGAAATATCGGAATTCCCTCTTTTGTCCGTTCACACGCTTGACTCGGTCTATCCTGCGGGGGACGAAATAATACTTATAAAAGAGGTCACGGGCAAGGTAGTTGCCCCGGGCGCGTTGCCGATAACCGAGGGCGTCGTCGTTTGCAACGTCGAGTCGATTTACAACGTCTACCGCGCAATGAACGGCAAGCCCGTTACGCATAAGTTCGTCACCGTTGCAGGCGAGGTTAAATCGCCCGTTACCCTCCGCGTTCCGCTTGGAACGAGAGTGTCACAGCTCATAAGCGCGGCAGGAGGCGCGACGGTTGAAACCGCCGAAATTATTTCCGGCGGACCTATGATGGGACGTATCATCAGCGACTCCGAGGTCGTTACGAAGACCACGAACGCTATAATCGTTCTTCCGTCGGAGCACCCCGTAGTACTTAACAAACGCCTTAATTACAAGATAAATCTTCGCCGCACTATGTCGGTCTGCTGTCAGTGCAGAAGCTGTACGGAGCTTTGCTCAAGGCACGTTATAGGCTATCCCGTAGAGCCTCACGCGGTTATGAGAATATTCTCAAACGGCGGAAGGGGGGACGTCAAGGTGCTTGAGGGAGCGACCTTCTGCTCCTCCTGCGGTCTTTGCGAGACCTATTCCTGCCCCCAGGGGCTCTCTCCCCGCGCAGTAATCGCGCAAATGAAGGCAGAGGCAAGAGCGTCAGGTAAAAAGCCGCCCGTCGGCATAAAGCCCTTCGACGTTAAGGATGCTGATCTGAAAAAGGTATCGGTCGAGCGTCTTGCGGCAAGACTCGGACTTACGAAATACGACGTCCCCGCTCCCATCAGCGAAACGTTCACTACAAGATCCGTAAAGATACCCCTATGCGAGCACATCGGCGCTCCCGCAATCTTGGCGGTCAGCGAGGGTGATACGGTAAAGGAAGGCGACGTGATCGGAGCTGCCAAGGAGGGCGCCTTGAGCGTAAACATACACGCCTCTATAGACGGCAGAGTCACGACGGCAAACGAAAAATTCGTAAGAATAGCAAAACAATAATCGTATAAGGAAGCTACACAATGAAAACTGCTTTGGGAATGATAGAATTCAAGACGGTTGCTTCGGGTATAACCGCAACCGACATAATGCTCAAAACCGCTGACGTTGAGGTAATTCAGGCAAACCCCGTCTGCCCCGGCAAGTATCTTGCAACTATTTCGGGCGAGATAAGCTCGGTGAAGGCGGCAATCGAGGCAGCAGAGCGATACAACTCCTCAATGCTCATCGATAAATTTATACTCGGCAATCCCCACGAGAGCGTTCGTCCCGCTATTTGCGGCGCGCTTGAAATACACGACAAGAACGCTATCGGAATTATTGAAACCTTTACGGCGGCGTCTGCCGTCGTTGCCGCAGATACTGCGGCAAAGACTGCGCTCGTTGAGCTGATAGAGGTAAGACTTGCCAAGGGAATGTGCGGTAAATCGTACGTAATACTTACGGGAAGCGTCTCCTCGGTAACTGCCGCGGTTGAACGCGCGAAGGCAGGTATTGAGGACGGGCTGTTCCTCGACAGCTCTATTATCGCAGGTCCCGACGAAAGGCTTTGGGAAAGCATACTCTAAAAAAGACACGGAGGTGAACGGCTTGCTCGCCATCGAAAGAAGAAGAGAAATAATCGCAAGGCTTACGTCAGACGGTAAGGTCATCGTTACGGAGCTTGCAAAGGACTTCGGCGTTACGGAGGAAACCATACGCCGTGACCTTGAAAAGCTTGATAAGGAAGGGGTTGCCTCGAAAACCTACGGAGGCGCCGTTTCAAAAAACGCCTCTGCCCTTGACTTGCCCTACAACGTGCGCGAGAGCGTAAACGTAGAAGAAAAACAACGTATCGCAGATAAGATAGCCGCTCTGATCGGAGACGGTGAGCGTATTACGGTTGATTCAAGCTCAACGGCGCTTTACGTTATCAAGCGAATAAAAAACAAGAAAAATCTTACCATCATAACCAACTCCGTCAAAATCCTTATTGAGCTTGCAGACAAGCAGGATTGGACGGTACTCTCAACGGGCGGAATACTAAAGCGAGGCGCTATGTCGCTTACCGGCTCGTCAGCGGAGAAAATGATACACTCGTATCACGTCGATACCGCAATATGCTCCTGCAAGGGGCTTGATATGTCGCTCGGTATAACCGACTCAAACGAAAGCGACAGCCTTATAAAGCAGGCTATGATAGCTTCGGCAGAGCGACGCATACTCGCCATAGACGGCGAAAAATTCGACAAAAAATCATTCGTCAAGGTGTGTGACGCATCTGACGTTGACATTATCGTAACGGATAGCGAGCCCTCGGAAAAGTGGCTTGCATTCTGCCGCGAAAACGATATTGATATAGTATATTAAAATTGAAAGGATAAATTATTATGAAAATTCTCGTACTTAACGCAGGAAGCTCCTCTCTCAAATATCAGCTTTTTAACATGGAAAGCTCTTCGGTTCTCGCAAAGGGTACTTGCGAGAGAATTGGAGCCGGCGGAACTATAACCCACAAAAAGACGGGCGCAGAGCCCTTGTTCGAGGAGATTGCTCTCAACGACCACGGCGTAGCTCTCGCTCGCGTGCTTGAGCTTCTTACCTCGGCTGAATACGGCGTTATTTCAAGCATTGACGAAATTGACGCTGTCGGACACAGAGTAGCTCACGGCGGAGAGCAGCTCAAGAAGTCTACCGTCGTTACCGAAAGTGTTATAAAGTATCTCGAAACCATCGTTCCGATAAATCCCCTTCACGGACCTCCTGCAATCGCGGGAATCAAGGCTTGCATGAAGCTTATGCCCACCGTTACGCAGGTTACCGTATTTGATACCTCCTTCTATTCGAATATCGAGGATTTCAGATACGTTTACCCCATTCCCTACGAATTCTACGAAAAGGACAGAATCAGACGTTACGGCTTCCACGGCACGTCGCACAGATACGTAAGCACAGAGCTTGCAAAATGCCTCGGCAAGCCCATCGAGGAGCTTAAGATAATCACCTGTCATCTCGGCAACGGCTCGTCCATTACGGCAGTTGACGGCGGTGTTGCGATAGATACGTCCATGGGCTTTACCCCCCAGGAGGGTATCGCAATGGGTACTCGCTCGGGAAGCATTGATCCCACGGTCGTTACCTACCTTATGAAAACGAAGGGCTATACCGCCGAGGAGGTCGAGGACATACTCAACAAAAAGAGCGGTCTCTTGGGAATTTCCGGTCTTTCAAACGACTGCCGCAACGTATCCGAGGCAGCGGCAAACGGCGACGAGCGCGCAACTCTCGCTATAAAGATTCTCACGAACGGTATAAAGAAGCACATCGGCGCTTACGCAGCAGAAATGAACGGACTTGACGCAGTCGTATTTACCGCAGGCATTGGCGAGAACCAGTGGAACATCCGCGAAAAGGTATGCCGCGACATGGAATACCTCGGAATTGAGATCGACGAGGAAAAGAACAGAAACTTTACTCGCGGTATTCCCTTCGATATCTCCAAGGAGGGCGCGCGCGTTGCAACTTGGATAATCCCCACCGACGAGGAATATATGATAGCGCTCGACACTAAAGCGCTTGCGAGCAAGTAAACACAAAAGAGGAAAAGTATATGGCAAACATCAGTGAAGCTGAAATCAGAAAAATAGTCGAGAACATTCTCAAGGCAAGCTCCTCGGCATCAAGCGAGAGCTACACCTCCACGGAGTACGCCGGCAGAAAGCTTATCGGTATATATTCCGATATGAACGAGGCGATTGACGCGGCTGAAAAGGGATATTTCGCAGTTCGCGCGATGACCGTTGAGCAAAGAGAAAAGATAATTGCCGAAATTCGACGTCTGACCGTTGCCGAAGCCCCCATCATGGCAGAAATGGGTGTCCGCGAGACGGGAATGGGAAAGGTCGAGCACAAGCGCCTTAAGCATCTGCTCGTCGCAGAAAAGACTCCCGGAACCGAGGATATCGTTTCCGAGGCAAAAACCGGCGACAGCGGTCTTACCCTTACGGAAATGGCTCCCTTCGGCGTCGTTGGCGCAATTACACCCAGCACCAACCCCTCGGAAACCGTTATTTGCAACTCCATCGGTATGATAGCCGCAGGCAACGGCGTCGTATTCAATCCCCATCCCGGTGCGATCTGCGTTTCTAACTACGCGGTCGACCTCGTAAACAGAGCCTCCGCCGCCGCAGGTGGTCCCGAGGTACTCGTTTGCTCAATGGATAAGCCTACTATGGACTCCGCGTCAATAATGCAGAGCCATCCAAAAATAAAGCTTCTCGTTTGCACGGGCGGTCCCGGAGTCGTAAAAGCAGTTCTCTCCTCGGGCAAGAAGGCAATCGGAGCGGGCGCGGGAAACCCCCCCGTTATCGTTGACGATACCGCCGACGTAAGAAAGGCCGGCAAGGACATTATCGACGGCTGTACCTTTGACAACAATCTTCCCTGCATCGCAGAAAAGGAAGTATTCGCGTTTTCTAATATTGCCGATCGCCTTATAGACGAGATGCAAAAGAATGGCGCTTATCTTATCAGCCGCACAGAGGCTGACAGACTTGCGAAGATAGTACTCGTTGAAAAGACGAATAAAGCAGGCAAGACGGTCAAAACAGTTAGCCGTGAGTGCGTAGGACGCGACGCGCACGTGCTTCTTGCAAAGATTGGTATCGAGGTCAGCGACAGCGTACGCTGCATTATCTGCGAGACCGACTTTATGCACGATTTCGTTCAGCACGAGCTTATGATGCCAATTCTTCCTATCGTAAGAGTTGAAAATATCGCAGAGGCTATCGACCTTGCAGTAAAGGCAGAGCACGGCAACAGACACACGGCGCACATGCACTCCAAGAACATCGACAACCTCTCTGCTTTCGCAAAGGCTGTTGAAACGACCATATTCGTAAAGAACGCTCCCTCTTACGCAGGCATAGGCTTCGGAGGAGAAGGACACACCACCTTTACTATTGCAGGACCTACGGGTGAAGGAATAACGTCCGCGCGCTCCTTTACGAGAAAGCGCAGATGCGTTCTCGCAGACAACTTCAGAATAATATAAGAGGTAATACAATGAGTTATACCGAACAAGAGCTTAAGGCACTCGTCAACAAGGTAATAAGCTCCATAAACGACGGCACTGCCTCGGCGAAAAACGGCGGAGACGGCGATATACCCGTCGGCATATCCAACCGCCACGTACATCTCTCACGCGAGCACGTTGACGTGCTTTTCGGCAATGGCTATCAGCTTACAAAGCTTAAGGATCTCTCTCAACCGGGACAGTACGCCTGCAAGGAGCAGCTCACCATCATAGGTCCCTCTATGAGAGCTATTGAGGGCGTACGCGTACTCGGCCCCGAAAGAAAAAAATCTCAAGTCGAGATTTCCCGTACCGACAGCTTCGTGCTCAAGGTAAAGCCTCCCGTGCGTGAATCGGGTGATATTGCGGGTTCTGCGCCCATAACGATTATCGGTCCTAAAGGCATCGTTACGCTTAACGAGGGCTGTATAATCGCTAACAGACACATTCATATGAGCGAGGACGAGGGGCGCGCCTTTGGAGTAAAGGACGGAGAGTACGTCGACGTAGAGCTTAACGGCGAAAGAAGAAGCCTTTTCTACGACGTCCAGATACGCGTTCACAAGGACTTCCGTCTTGAGATGCACGTAGATACTGACGATGCGAACGCCGCAGGCGTTGGTAACGGTTTTAAAGCAAAGCTTATCAAGCGAGCATAATATGCAAAAAAACGGAAGCGTCTTAATTTGACACGGCGCTTCCGTTCTTTTAAAATATAAAATATTTAAGGAGATTTATTATGGGATTTAAGGACAGTAACAAAAATAAAGCCGTCACCTTCAGCTACGACGACGGCGTAACGCAGGATATAAGACTCATTGAATTACTTAACAAGTACGGTCTTAAGAGCACCTTTAATCTTAACTCCGAGTTACTCGGAAAGAGCGGAATGCTTCAACGCGAGGGACAGAGAATAGCGCACTATAAGGTTTCTCCGAACGACGTTAAAAAGGTCTACGACGGTCACGAGGTTGCAGTGCATACCTTGACTCACCCTAATCTCACCCAGTGCGACGAGGCAGAAATAATCCGTCAGGTTGAAGAAGATCGCCTCACCCTCTCGGAGCTTGCGGGATACGAGGTCATCGGTATGGCGTACCCCTGCGGCGGTGTAAACAACGACGACCGCGTTGCAAAGATCATAAAGGAAAACACGGGTGTTCTGTACTCGCGCACGATAACGAGCAACAACTGCTTTGATATTCAGGATAATCTCTACCGCTTTAACCCCACGGCGTTCCATATAAATTTTGAGAACGTAATGAACCTCGGCCGTGAGTTTCTCGATATGAAAACGGACACCAAAAAGGTATTTTACATTTGGGGACACTCATACGAAATGGATTGTGGCTCCGATTATTGGGTACGGCTGGAGGAATTCTTCAAGCTTATAAGCGGACACGAAGATATTTATTACGGTACCAATAAGGAAATTTTGCTTTAAACAATAAAAAAATGGGGGCTGTCTCATTTAGATGCAGACGTCGTGATTGGGTTCTCGTCGGCGTAAAGGAGTACGTCGGAGAGCCAAAGAGCGGCTAAAACACACACATAAAAATGAAATTTGAGCGATTTATCTCGAAAATTTCTACACAAAAACCGCTTTCACTATCATTTTTGATAGCAAAAGCGGTTTTTTTATTAGTTCGTATTCGCCTGTTTTGTTCTGCGCTAAATGAGACAACCTCTTTCGTATTTTATTCAAGTATTGCTTTTATAACCGTAAAGAAACGCTCAAAGGAAGCCTTGTTAAGGCGTTCGTCGGGCGAATGGAGATCAAGTGTAAGAGGACCACTGCATATTATATCCATATCCGGCACTGCCTCGCTGATAAAGCCGCACTCAAGACCTGCATGGATAGTGGTAATTGCGGGCTTATATCCGAAAAGCGTCTCAAACGCGCGGACGTAATCCTCGCGAATCTTGGAGACGGGGGCATAGCTCCAGCCGGGGTATCTGTTATAGTGTCTGGTAGTCGCGCCAAACGCGTGCGCGAGGTCGTCAAGCTCCTCTGCGGATGCGTCTATTCTTGACTCAAACGACGAGCGCGTGGAGAATACAAGCTCCGCGCCGTCTTTATTACAATCTACGATTCCGAGATTTCTCGACCACTCAACGAGTCCTTTTACGTCGTTATTCATCTCAAAAATACCGTTCTTGGCAGTATGCATAAGCGTTACTATACGAGCGGCAAGCGCTCTCTCGATCACCTCTACGCTCTCGTTCTCCGAGACAAGCTCGGCGCAAAGCTCAAAGCCCGAATCGTCTCGGCAAAGTCCGTCGAAAAGGCTCACGGAAAGCTTCTCGACAAGAGCTTCCAGCGCGCCAAAATTCTCCGTTGTGACCAAAGCCACGCACTCTCTCGGAATTGCATTGTCCTTCATCCCGCCGTGAATTTCGACTAAACCAAGCTCCAAGGATTTAGAGAGAGAATAAAGCACTCTGCCCATAAGAATATTGGCGTTTGCTCTGCCCTTGTCAATATCCTCGCCCGAATGTCCGCCGTAAAGGCCGCGAACTGTAATACGCGCAACGTATTTTGCGCACGTCTTGGTTGTGGCGATCGGAAATTCGACCGACGAGCGCATTCCGCCCGCACAGCCTGCAAGTATAAGAGTTTCGTCCGCGCCGTCCATATTTATCATGCGGCGAGCTGATATTTTGCTGTAATCAAACGCCTTTGCGCCGTCAAGTCCAACCTCCTCGGCAGAGGTGAACAGGCACTCAAGCGCGGGATGAGAGCTAACGCCCCCATCAAGAACGTAAAGCATAACGGCAACGGCAACGCCGTCGTCAGCGCCAAGAGTAGTTCCCCTCGCGCGTATCCAGCCGTCCTGCTCGTAAAGCTCAAGCCCCTCCGTGTCAAAGTCGTGCGCAACGCCCTCGTTCTTCTCGCACACCATATCGGTATGTCCCTGCAAAAGAATGGCGGGCTCGCCCTCACGTCCTGCCGTTGCAGGCGCGCATACAAGCACGTTGTTCGTGTCATCGCGATAGTATTCGAGTCCACGCGCACGCGCAAACTCACAAAGGTACTCGGCAATTTTTTCTTCGTGATAAGAAGCTCTCGGAATAGCCGAGATCTCCTCAAAGTATTTCATAAGTCCGCTATACGCGAAATTATTTTCTAACATATCTCCTCCATCAAGTGCGTTTTCTGCGCGAGAGGTCTATTCTCTCTCCGACGGTAATGCTGTCAAGGTCCTTAAGAAGCTTGCCCGTTCCGTTAGCGACGCACATCGTCGGATTTTTTGCTACCCTCGTCTTAATTCCCGTAACGTCCTCGATAAGCCTATCAAAGCCGGAAAGCTGACTTCCGCCACCCGTCATAACGATACCTCTCTTTAGTATATCGCCCACGAGCTCGGGCGGTGTACGCTCGATAACCCTTATTATACCCTCGATTACGGAGGAAATGGGGTCCATCATAGCCTCAAGCATTTCGTTTGAGGAAAGCGTTATCTCCTTCGGAAGCTGTTGAACGAGGCAGTTGCCCTTCACCTTCATGGTTTTTCTTCCGTCAGGCTCGTAGACCGTACCTATCTTTATCTTTATCTGCTCCGCAGTACGCACTCCGATATTCATATTATGCTTACGCCTTACGTACATTGCGATAGCCTCGTCGAATTTATCTCCCGCAACCTTATTGGATTCGGAAACCACGACTCCTCCCAAGGAAATGACCGCAACGTCGGTGGTTCCTCCGCCGATATCGACTATCATACATCCCGTAGGACTGCTTATATCAACGTCCGCGCCTATCGCGGCGGCAATCGGCTCCTCAATTATATACGTTTTTCTCGCTCCCGCCTGCGTGCTCGCGTCGATAACGGCGCGTGTCTGAACCTCGCTGACGTTTGACGGAATACAAATAACGACCTTGGGCTGTAACAGAGCGTTTCCGCAAGCCTTACGTATGTAATGCTGGATCATCTTCTGGGTAATATCGTAGTTGCTGATAACTCCCTCCTTAAGAGGTCTGATCACCTTTATATGCTCGGGATTTCGCCCAAGCATAGCCTGCGCTTCCTTACCTATTTTAACGATATGATCCGTATTGGTATCAACTGCGACGACGGAGGGCTCCTCAAGAACGACGCCCGTTCCCTCAACGTAAACGATAACCGAGGACGTACCCAAATCTATTCCTATGTTTTTGGCAAACAACTGTCTGGCACTAAAGCCCTTTAAATTAAACATTCGTCCCCCCCTTTTCAGGGATTTTATATCTTCTCACGTTATATTATACACTCATACCTTCTAAATTGCAAGAAGAATTTTGTCGTATATGAAAAATTTATCAATTTTTTTACTTATTATTTTTAGTTGTGAGTGCAAAGCACAAAATTCCTCGTGCTCCCTGCTTTTGAAGAAGCCTTACGCAGCTTGCCATACTCGCTCCGGTCGTAACTACGTCGTCTATAAGAACGACGTATTTGCCACTCACGTCAACCTTATCTCGGACTGCAATGCTTCTCTTGGCGTTAGACATTCGAGCATTCGTTGACAAGCTTTTCTGCTGCTTTTTTGAAGCCGAGCGAAACACCGACTGATATTCCACCCCAATCTGCTTTGCTACTTCAAGCGCGAGCATTTTTGATTGATCAAAGCCGTAGAGCGCTCTTGAGCGGCGGCTTCTCGGAACGTGCGTTACGATAAAGCTCTCGATTTCTTCGGGATAACCAAAGCTTTCAAGCTCGTCCGATACGTTTTTTGCAACGTACTCTCCGACAAATCTCACTATTCTCTTGCTCTTTTTATATTTGAGCCAGAACACGGTGCTCATAGGAGCCGAATATGCTTTGTCCTTATCGTAAAAGAACACTCGGCGAAGGCAAAGCGCTCCTGCGCTTGAGAGCGCTTTAGGCATACAATCGCACTCGACGGCGCTCTTGAAGCAAGCGTTACAGCTATAAGTCAACGCCGCGTTCCACTCAATTCGGCAGGAATCGCAAAACGCCGTTTCAACAAGATGAGGCAACAGTATCTCACCGCACCTTGCGCACTTACGCACGAGTATAAACTGCCGAAAAAACTCCTTCCACGTCACGTCGTACCTTCCTTGAGCAGCTCTGAAAGCCCCGTATATCTCATAGACTGTCTATTGTTTGAAACCATCTCGTATACGATGTCCTCGCGTCCTACTATTATAACCATAGTCTGCGCTCTCGTAACCGCAGTATAAAGCAAATTTCTTGACAAAAGCATCTGTGCGGCGTTACACGCAGGAATTATAACTATCGGATATTCGCTTCCCTGACTCTTATGCACGGTTATAGCGTATGCATGCTCCATATCCTCAAGCAAATTAAACTCGTATTGCACTCTCTTATCATCAAAAAGCACCCACATAGCGCTATCCGCTATATCGATCTCCTCAATAACGCCAATATCGCCGTTAAATATACCGTTCCCCGTTTTGTCGTCGGAAATACGGCTCCAAAGCATATCGTAATTATTTCTTATCTGCATGACCTTATCGCCCTCGCGGAATATCTTGTCGCGGAAGCGATATTCTTTTTTTGATTTATCAGCAGGATTGAGGCGCGCCTGCAAAATTGCGTTCAAATTTTCAGTTCCCGCCTCTCCTCGGCGCGATGGAGCTATAACCTGCGTACCGCTTCTTCCTATCTCTCCGTAGGTTCGCGGCAATCTCGTATGACAAAGCTCGCAGACCGTCGCGGCGATCTCACGGTCACTCTGCCTCGGCAGGAAAAAGAAATCATTATCCTTAACCCGAAGCTCGGGAAGCGTTCCGGAGTTTATCTTATGCGCGTTAGTAACTATAAGGCTCTTTTGCGCCTGACGGAATATCTCCGTAAGTCTGACGGTCGCAAAACGCCCGCTGTCTATAATATCGCGAAGCACGTTGCCCGCCCCTACGGACGGAAGCTGGTCGGAGTCCCCGATTATAATGAGTCTCGCTCCCGGCTTTATAGCGCGAAGCAACGCCGCCATAAGCGCGGTATCTATCATTGACGCCTCGTCGACTATAATTATCTGCTCGTCGAGATAACAGCTCTCGTTGCGGCAGAACGTAAAGCTCTCCGATGCGTCGTAGGTCATCTCCAAGAGTCTGTGTACGGTCTTTGCTTCCATGCTCGTCGCTTCCGACATTCTCTTCGCTGCCCTTCCCGTAGGCGCGGCGAGCGCAATATCAAAGCCCATAGTATCAAAAATACGGATAAGCGCGCGCACGACGGTAGTCTTTCCCG
>JAZQTY010000047.1:0-2572 GCA_045631025.1 Eubacteriales bacterium | reverse complement strand
CGGAGGCGATGCCCTTTGCTGCCACCGGGGGACTTGGCGACGTGCTCGGCTCGCTTCCCGCCGCAGTTGCGGCAGAGGGAGGCAAGGACGTTGAGGTCAGCGTCGTAATGCCGCTCCACAAAAACGTCTCGGAGAGATTTCGCGCCGAGATGAAAACCGAGGTCGAGTTCTACGTTGGACTCGCTTGGCGTCAGCAATACTGCGGAATAAAGAGCCTTTGTAAGGACGGAGTGACCTACTACTTTATCGACAACGAGTATTATTTCGCTCGCGACTCGCTCTACGGCTGCTACGACGACGGCGAGCGATATGCCTTTTTCTCAAAGGCAGTGCTTGAAATGCTCGAAAAGCTCGACTATTTCCCCGACGTGCTTCACGCAAACGATTGGCAGTCGGCGCTGACGGTCATCTACCTTAAGTGTAAGTACGCGAGCCGCCCCGGCTACTCGGGAATAAAGTCGGTTTACACCATACACAATATTGAGTATCAGGGCAAGTACGACCACGCGATAATCAGCACGGTATTTGAGCTTGATTGGTGGCGTAACGTCGTTGACTACGACGGCTGCATCAACCTCATGAAGGGCGCTATCGAGTGCGCCGACAAGGTAAGCACCGTAAGCCCCAGATACGCCGACGAGATAAAGGGCGAGGAGCATTCACACGGTCTTGCGGGCATACTCAACGCAAACGCGTATAAGCTTTGCGGCATACTCAACGGTATTGATTACGAATATTATAACCCCGCGAAGGACGTCTCCATCGCAAAGACCTTTACTTGGCGCTCGCTTGAGGGAAAGTACGAGAACAAGGCGGCGCTTCAGCGCGAGGTAGGACTTCCCGAGAGAAGCGATATTCCGCTTTTGTCTATCGTTTCGCGACTTGCGTCGCACAAGGGAATGGACATCATTTCCGAGATGATATACGCGCTTCTTGGCAACTGCGACTGTCAGCTCGTAATTCTCGGCAAGGGAGAGGCGGAGTACGAGGCGTTCTTTACGAAGCTCGAGAGCGATTTTCCCGACAGAGTGCGCGCGCTGATGACCTACGACCGCGACCTTGCGAAGCGCATTTACGCGGCGACGGACATATTCCTCATGCCCTCCAAGAGTGAGCCCTGTGGGCTTTCGCAGATGATAGCCTCGCGCTACGGAGCAATTCCCGTGACTCGTGAGACGGGCGGTCTTTACGACTCCATCAAGGGATATTGGGAGGACGGCGGAAAGATACGCGGCAACGGATTTACCTTTGCAAATTACAGCTCCTTTGAGCTTGGCGAGAGATGCGCGGCGGCTATAAATCTTTGGAACGACAAAGAGAAGCGAGACAAGCTTATCGGTAAAATAATGCGTACCGATTTCTCGTGGAAATCCTCCGCAAGCAAATATATTTCAATGTACAACTCGCTTTGAGTAAAGGTTTAGAAAATATAATTTTCATTTGGTAAAAACGGGGCGGATAAAGAAAATTGCCTTGAACGGCGAGACGCTTTTAATTAGAGCCTTCTCCAGCGGAGAAGGTGGCAGCGAAGCTGACGGATGAGGAGAACGGTGTATTGATGACTAAACACCGCGTAAGCGATGATAAAAGCTTGTAATTATAAATAAAGACTAACTTTATAGGTTGCTTACGCAATCAAACGCTTTCGGTCAGGCGATCTCCTCATCCACCGCAAGCGGTCCCCCTTCCCCAATGGGGAAGGCTTGAAATTAGCGCTTGCTCAACAAAAGACAATCCATCAGTCGCTTCGCGACAGCTCCCTTTACACAAGGTAGCCTCTAAAAAATAGCGGAACACAATAAAAAATAACGGTACACGAAAACAATTTAACATTTCTATTATTCACAAATCTACAAAGGCACTTTTGAAAGGAAAAAGCAAAACCAATGGCAACTATTGAACAGAAAAAGCAAGTAAAAGAAAATATTGAGGTGAAGCTCTCGCGCTATTTCGGAGTTATCCCCAAGGAAGCTACTCGCGACCAGATGTATAAGGCGGTAGCTATGACGGTCAAGGACATTCTCACCGAAAAGAGAGGTAACTTTAAGCACGAGGTCAACGAAAAGGGCGCAAAGCGCGTATACTATATGTGCGTCGAGTTCTTGCTCGGCCGCTCGCTCAAGACGGGAATATGCAACCTCGGTATGACAAAGGAATACGAGGAGGCGCTCGCGCAGTTCGGCTTCTCGCTTGAGGACATTTACGAATGTGAGCCCGACGCGGGACTCGGAAACGGCGGTCTTGGCAGACTTGCGGCGTGCTTTATGGACTCTCTGTCCTCTCTCGACTACCCCGCAACGGGATTTTCGATATGCTACGACTACGGCTTTTTCAAGCAGATGATAGTTGACGGAATGCAGGTCGAGCTTCCCGATATCTGGCTTCCCGGCGGAGAGGTTTGGCTCGTTCCGAGAACCGACCGCATCTACAAGGTAAAGATGGGCGGTCACGTCAAGGAGAACTGGAAGGACGGTCACCTCGAGGTGCTTTACGAGAACTGCGAGGAGATCGAGGCAGTGCCCTACGACATGATGATCTCGGGCTCTGACAGTAAGGCGGTAAGCCAGCTCCG
>JAZQTY010000046.1:0-4246 GCA_045631025.1 Eubacteriales bacterium | reverse complement strand
GCCATGTCGTTCTGTGAGCCAAGGAGTTGTAGCTAAGTGTTGTCTTCCTAAGACCGCTTGGCCTCCGACTTGTTACGAGAACGAGCTTTCCGTTGGGACGGCTTTCGGTTCTCTTAAGAAAAGCATCGTTTATCTTTGCCTTATATTTGCCGTAGAGCTCAAGCTCGTCGTCGGTGATTCCGAATTTTTCGGCAATTTTCGTAATGGGAAGCATAGTGGCTTCCTTTGCAATTTGAATATCGGTTTTCATGGTAGCAAGCTCCTTTTTATCCGTTATTTTTATCAATTATTAGTATAACATAGATTTACGCTTCTGTAAATAGATTTCTTGCTTTTTTTAGGTGTTTTGAGAAATTAAATTAAAGGTTTTAGTAATGGAATAAAGATATTGGCGACCTTGCTTTTCTCTTGAAAGGATACCGAGTTGCAAGAGCAGAGAAAGAGCCATGGATAGACGTCTGCCGCGAAGCCTTGTCAGCTTTGAAAAAAACGCTGTAGTAAATCTATTTTCTTCAAGCTCTGCGGGCAATAGGTTCTTTACGTCGTTTATTGACGATATCTCCGTACATCCTACGAGAGCGACGGGACGCAGATCATTGTCAAACGCGCCCGAACGTCGGTAGCGCACGCGCTCCGAAAAGCGGTATTCCTCTGCCGTTATATGCAAAAGCTTTATACAGAAGCGCGGGTTTCCGAGAAACGGGGCAAGATAATACAGGTCGCAAAGCACGTCCGTGTCTTTCTCGTGCTTCGGCGAGCGCTTTTGGCTTATAATCTCTCCCGTTTCCTTGTCTGCACGTATAACGGTTTTTTCGCATATTACGGGGCGAAGCACCGTTACGTAAAGATCCGTTTGCGTCAGGTAAAATTCTATCTTTTTCCCGAGTGGGCGGAATGACGAGGTCTGTATTTCGCTTACGTGTCCGTCAGAGAGTACGTCCGCAACGTATCTTCCAACCTTTTTCTCATAGCAATTTGCATCGTCGCATACGAGGCGCTTTAGTATTCTGTGTATGCGCTTTTCGTTGTAGGTGCCGATGCTCTCGCCGTCGTATGGGCGCATTATACGGTCCTCCTCACAAAGCTTTGCGAAGAGATCATTTTCAACCTTTGTCATGTCGCGACTCCCGCAAACTGACTGCTGTAAAGCTTTGCGTATTCACCGTCAAGCGCGAGCAGCTCGTCGTGGTTTCCGGATTCTGCTACGTGTCCGTCCTTTATTACCACTATGACGTCAGCGTCGCGAATGGTTGAGAGACGGTGCGCGATTATCAGCGAGGTGCGGTTTTTCATAAGCGCGACCATAGCCTGCTGAATGTGCATCTCCGTTCTCGTGTCAACGCTTGAGGTCGCCTCGTCAAGAATGAGTATCTTGGGGTCCGCCAGCACCGCGCGTGCAATAGAGAGAAGCTGTCGCTGTCCCTGCGAGAGGTTGCTTCCCGATTCGGCAAGCACCGTGTCGTAGCCGTCGGGCAGGCGCTCTATGAATACGTCAGCCTTTGCAAGAGCGGCGGCTCGCTTCATTTCCTCGTCAGTCGCGCCCTCGCGGCCGTATTTGATATTGGCGCGGATAGTATCGGAGAATAGCACCGTGTCTTGAAGAACTATGGCTATCGAATGACGCAAGGTTTCCTTTGGGATTTCGGTTATATCGGTGCCGTCAACGGTTATTTTTCCTCCGTCGAGCTCATAAAATCTCGTAAGGAGATTTACTATGGTTGTTTTACCCGAGCCGGTAGCGCCGACTATTGCTATCTTTTGCCCCGATTTAACGGAAAGATTGAAATTGCGAAGCACCTTCTCGCCCTCTACGTAGGAGAAATCAAGGGCTTCGAATTCTATGTTGCCCTCCATTTCGGAAATACTTACGTTAGTTGTACCCTCGTCTATCTCGTCCGCACTGTCCATAATTTCAAAAATTCGTTCAGCGCCCGCAAGAGCCGTCAGTATGTTCGCATACTGATTGGCAATTTCGTTTATGGGGCGGGTGAATTTTTTGCAGTATTGGAGCATCGACTGAATGTTACCGATGGTGAGCGGACGCATAAAGCTTACGGGATTTAGCACGAAAAATCCGCCGAATGCGGCAATAAGCACGTACTGCATGTTTCCGAGGAAATTCATGCACGGACCCATCACGGAACCCCAAACGCGAGCGCTTATGCTGCATTTTTTAAGCTTTTTGCTCGTGTCCGAAAACTCGTCTATCGCTTTTTTCTCCTTGCCGTAGGCAACGACGGTCTTATACGACGTTACCATTTCCTCAACCTGGCCGTTAAGACTTCCAAGAAGCTTTTGGCGGCGCACGAAATATTTTTTCATAAATTTCGCGAGAGTCGTGGAAACTAAAATGGTGAGTGGCACGGTTACACAGGCGATAAGCGCCATTACCCAACCGTAGTAGATCATCATCGAAAACGCGCCGACGAGCGTCAGAACGCTTGAAATGAGTGACGCTATCGACTGGGATACGGCATTTGAAACGTTTTCGACGTCGTTGGTCATTCTTGACATTATGTCGCCGTGCTTATGCGTGTCGGTGAATTTTATGGGGAGCTTTGATATTTTCTTGAAGAGATCTCGGCGAAGCATATAGACGGTATTTTGAGAAAGCTTCGTCGCGATAAAGCCTTGGAAAAGGCTCATTGACGCGCTTACTATGAAAAGACCTGCCATTATTGCAAGGTATAACGTAAGCGCTTGCATGTCAACGTTAAGCGCTCCGTCCTTTATTTTTATGGTGTCGATCGCCGCTCCCTGCATGGCAGGACCTGCAAGGTCGGTAACGGTGACTATGACCATAATTGCGATAAGCGCTATAACGAGAAGCTTACTCTTTCCTATGTAGCCAAGCAGGCGCTTGAGCGTTTTGCTCGCATTCTTGGGCTTTTGCTTGTTCATTCTGCTTCCCATGGGTCCGCCTCCTTGAGGCGCGCCGGGACCCATCGTGGGGCGAAGAGGAGGCAGATTTGCTGACGGCTTTTGTCCGTTATTCATTTATGCTACCTCCGTTTTTCATTTGTGAATTGTAAATATCGCGGTAGGTCTCGCTCGTTCTCATAAGAACGTCGTGAGAACCGCAATCCTTTATAGTGCCGTTCTCGATAACGGCAATTCTGTCGGCATCCTTTACGCTGGCTATGCGCTGCGCTATCATAATTACCGTCGTATCGGTAAGCTCCTCTCGGAGTGCGGCGCGAAGCTTGCCCTCCGTCGAGAGGTCGAGCGCCGAGGTCGCGTCGTCAAGAATAAGTATTTCGGGACGTCGGGTAAGCGCACGCGCGATAGACATACGCTGCTTCTGTCCACCGGATAGGGACGCTCCCTTTTCGGCGATATACGCGTCGTAGCCGTCGTTGAAGCTCAAAACGAAGGGCTCTGCTTGCGCGATACGCGCCGCAGTCTGTATTTCCTCGTCGGTTGCGTCCTCCTTGCCCCAACGCAAATTTTCCGCGATAGTTCCCGAAAACAGCTCGCTCTTTTGCATAACGAAAGCAATCTTTTGGCGAAGCGCGTGCAGGTCGTATTCGGAAATTGGCTTTCCGTCAACCAATACCTCGCCCTCGGTTGCATCGTAAAAGCGGGGGATAAGGTTTACAAGCGAGGTTTTTCCCGAGCCCGTAGCGCCTATTATAGCAAAGGTCTCACCCTTCTTGACTTCAATATTTATGTCGTGAAGCACGGGACGTCCCGTAGTGTCGGGGTATCTGAAGCCAACACCGCGCATGCTTACTGCAACGTCGCTCTCGGCGTCGGTAAGAGCGCCCGAGGTGATAACGGGCTCTGTGTCAAGAATTTCGTTTACACGCTTGACGGACGCCATAGCGCGGGAAATCGACTGAAACATCATGGTTACCATCATAATGGACATGATGACCTGCGTGATATAGGTAATAGCCGCCATTATCTTACCCACGTCCATCCTGGCAGCATGCACCTCAAGTCCGCCGATATAGATTATGGCTATGACCGACAGATTCATAATGATCATCATTATAGGCGAGAGTATCGCCATAAATTTCTGCACCTTATACGTAACTGCGCAAAGGTCATCGTTTGCTCCGTTAAAGCGGTCTATCTCGTGGTTTTCTCTGACGTACGCCTTTACCACTCTTGCTCCCGTTACGTTTTCCTGGACTACAGAATTTACACGGTCAAGCTTTTTCTGAACGACCGAGAAAAGGGGCGTTGCCTTTCTCATAACGAGGAAGATCATAAGTATTTCCAGCGGAAGCGAGCAAAGAAG
>JAZQTY010000045.1:0-11190 GCA_045631025.1 Eubacteriales bacterium | reverse complement strand
CGTGCTCGATCGAAAGAACCTTATCGTAGCCGCAAAGGCGAAGATTGGAAACGAGGTCTCTCCAATAGCTCTCGTTATTACCGTAGCCAACGGTACGGAATACCCACGAGCGCTCAAGCTCCTTGCCGTAGTGCTTGGTATCAAGAACGCCGTTCTTGGCGGTATTGTACTTATCGATCTTGGTATCCTTTGCGTGAACGTGGTAAATAGCGCCCTTAAGCTCGCGGATAGCTGCAACGGGATCCATTCCCTGCCAAATAAGATGGGAGGGATCAAAGTTTGCGCCTATTACGTCGCCGACGGCGTTACGCAGCTTAAGCAGCGTTTCGGGATTGTAAACGCAGAAGCCGGGATGCATTTCGAACGCGATCTTAACGCCGTGAGCCTTGCAGAACGCACCCATTTCAGTCCAATAAGGAATAACCTTTTCGTTCCACTGCCAGTTAAGAATCTCAATGTAATCGTCGGGCCATGCGCAGGTAACCCAGTTGGGAAGCTTTGCTTCCTCGTGGTCGCCGGGACAGCCGGAGAACGTAATAACGGTATCAACACCGAGCTTTTCTGCAAGCAAAACAGCATTCTTAAAGTCCTCGTGATAGGTTGCCGCTATCTCCTTGTTGGGGTGAAGGGGGTTACCGTGAGCAGCCAATGCGCATATCTCAACGTCATATTTCTTAAAGGTTGCTACGAACTCTTCGTATTTCTTCTCGTCAGCGAGAAGCTCTGCGGGGTTGCAGTGAGCCTTTCCGGGGTATCCGCCCGCTCCTATCTCTGCAGTATGAACGCCAAGTCCCGAAAGTATCGACAAGGTCTCGTCCAAAGACTTTTTGCCGTAAAGATTTGCAAGTACACTTAATTTCATTTCCTAATCCTCTCTTGTTTTTGTTTTATGCTGTTAAAGCCGCGCTCTGCGGCATAAAGCCTTATGTTAGCTGCGTGCCGCGTGAGAAAAATCCATGCCGGCTCGCAAATCGTTTCCGAGAAGTTCGGAAACGGTAACTACCTCGTAGCCCTCCTCGTGAAGGCGCTCGAGCAATACGACCGTTGCGTCGTACGTACTTTCATAAATATCGTGCATAAGAATTATGCTTCCGTCCTGCACGTTTTCCATGACGTTATCGACGATTTGTTCAACCTTTTCTTTTCTTACCGAATCAGAATCATCGGAAGAATACTTATATCGCCAATCCTCCGAGTCAACGTCCCACATGATCACCGAATACTGTGAATTCTTAATTTGATTCTGGGTTATACGACCTCCCACGGGGCGCATAAGTCTTACGTTATAGCCCTTAACCTGCGAGCGTATTGCAGAGGCGGTCAAGGAAAGCTCCGACTTATATATTGAATCATTACAGGTATCGTAATAATAGTCGTGAGTATATCCGTGTATTCCTATCTCGTTTCCGTGATTTACCGCGTACTGCATAGCGTCTCCGCCTGCATAAGCACTTCCGTCAACTCTGTTTCCAACCACGAAAAAGGTTGCGTGATAGCCGTATTTATCAAGCTCGTCAACTATTCTTGCCGTTCGCGTTACGTGAGGACCGTCGTCGTAGGTTATGGCAACACGCTTTGAATAATTCCCGTCCGTCTTTTTATCCTCGCTCGTTTGGGGAGTATTAGTCTGAACGTTTCCGCCTATTATTGGAACAAATCTGTCGTTATCGTTCGCGCTTGGGCGTCTTTTGCCGCCGTCGTTGCATCCGCCGAGAACGGCCGCAAGACAAAGCAAAATACACACGCTTATAATATACGTTCTCTTTTTCTTCATACCGTGCGTTACCCTTAAAAATCCTGCTCCATAAGACGCTTATTGAATTCCTCTGCCGTATTATATCCCATCTTCTTTTGTCTGTTATTCATCGCCGCAATCTCAAGGACTACCGCAAGGTTTCTGCCGGGATGCACGGGAATCGTAATGGACGGAATATTTATACCGAGAATATTCTCAACCTGCTCGTCAAGTCCAAAGCGGTCGTACATCTTTTCAGGATCCCACTGTTCGAGATTTATTACGAGGTCAATTCTCTCCGTAGCCTTTACGGCTCCCATACCAAAAAGTCGGCGAACATCAACAATTCCTATTCCGCGAAGCTCAATATAGTAGCGAATAAGCTCGGGAGCGCTTCCTACGAGCGTTTTTGCAGAAACACGCTTTATCTCGACTGCGTCGTCTGCAATAAGTCTGTGTCCTCGCTTTACAAGCTCGATAGCCGTCTCACTCTTTCCTATGCCGCTGTCTCCGAGTATAAGCATACCCTCACCATAAACCTCGACAAGAACGCCGTGACGGGTAATTCTCGGTGCAAGACTCGTATTGAGGTTTGCTATCAGGGACGCGAGAAATTCACTTGTTCTCGTAGACGTACCCATAAGTGGCACGCCGTATTCCTTCGCCTTTTGCATCATCTCCTCGCAAGGCAAAAGATTAGACGTAAGTATTATCAAAACCGGCTTTTGCTTAAGATAGGAGTCGAGCGCACTCATGCGCTTCTCCGACGAAAGCTCCGCAAGATATTGCTTCTCAACGCGTCCTATTACCTGTATTCTCATAGGGTCGAACATCTCAACGAAGCCCGCAAGTGCAAGGCCCGGACGGTCAACCTCCGTGCTTGATATTTTTATATCAGCCGCAGACGTAGGCATATACAATTCTTCAAGCTGAAATTCCTTAACTAACGACTCAAGAGATATACTGTACTTTGACTTCATTTGAACACCTCCCAAAGAAATCTATGTTGATGAGAGTGCACTCTATACACTTAATTACATTATATCATACGTTTGAGAAAATTGGAAGAGCTTTTTTATAAATTTATGCCTTATACGGTAATTTTTTATCACTAAAAAGGAAAAGAGCCGTCCTTTACAGGACGGCTCAAAGCACTTAAATCTTTTCCTTAACCTTGGATGCCTTACCAACTCTGTCGCGCAGGTAGTAGAGCTTTGCTCTTCTTACCTTACCCTGACGGATGATATCCACCTTCTCAACGTTGGGAGAGTGGATCGGGAAGGTCTTTTCAACGCCGCAGCCGTAAGAAACACGTCTTACAGTGAACGTCTCGGAGATTCCGCTGCCGTGCTTAGCGATAACGGTTCCCTCAAACATCTGAATTCTCTCGCGAGAACCCTCCTTGATCTTGTTGTGAACACGGATAGTGTCACCTACGTTGATTACCGGAACCTCGGTCTTCAACTGCTCGTTTGTAAAAGCCTGAAGCATGTTCATCGTTCAGTCCTCCTAATAAATAATATCCAGACGTTCATGCAGAGCTTCGCAGCGGACCGCCTTTAAGCTGTGTTTTGCACACAGCGAGATATATTATATCATAACGTTTGCACTTTTGCAATACCTTTTTTTAATTTTCTTGGTTTTTTTTGCGTTTTTTTGCTATTTTTCCAAATAATTTTGAGGCAGTTACTACTATTTCCCTGCCGTTAAAGACAAGCATAAAGGCTACAAGCGCTATTTCAAAATAGATCCAATAATTAAATCCTGCAATAAGGATTACAGTCTGTATGACCAAAATCGCCGTGTTTATCGTAACCCGTATGCTGTGCATATTGAATTTCAAATAATTTTGCGTATCTATAACGCGAATGAGGTAAACCGCAACGTAGCTTATCGCAGTAGCAACCGCCGCGCCCATAGCACCCCTCGTCGGTATAAGAATAAAATTCAGAATGATGTTTATTACCGCACCTGCCATCGAGGTCAGCATTGACATCACGCTCTTTTTCTCAACGAAATAAACGCTTCCGAGAAACGTTACAAGCGCTGAAAACGTCATAGCTATAACGAGAACGGGAACGTATTTATACGAGCTGTAATAGGAATCGGCAAGCAAAAGGCGAGTAAGGATAGTAGTTCCCGCTATGAGCGCCGAGGCTCCCATAAATATGACACCCATATAATTTTTGAAAACCTCACCAAAAAAGCTCGCTCTTTCCTTTTGGTCCGCATCCTTTACGACCGAGAACTGCCACGCCTCAATAAATACACCGCAAATAAGCAGGAGCAGCGTCGGGAGCTTATACGCCGCGGCGTAAAGCCCATTTTCTGCGTTGCCCCTAAACGCCGTAACTATATATCTGTCGCTCGCAGAGGTAACGAACCACATAATCGTCGTCGGAATATACGGAATACTGAATTTAAGCATACTGCGTACAGTTTCTCGGCTTATGCTTTTCGGAGAGAGATATCTGTACAGCCTTGCGACGAAGAATATTATTACCGTAATTATGAGGTCTGATATTACCACAGAAAGCACGTATCCGAGCGTTCCCATTCCGAACCCAAGCAAGAACAAGAGGTTAAGCGCAATAGTAAGCACGGTATTTATTATACCCTGAACTGCAAAAAGCGTAGTCCGACCTATGGCGCGAAGAAAATTCGCTGCTGCGAGATGAAGATTTGCGCAAATAACGTACGCGGCTATCAAGAACACGTAACCGTCAAAAACGTCAAAAAATCGCAACAGCTGCACGAGCACAAGCGTTGCCGCGCCGCCGATAAGCAAAACAGCGAAGGCAGAGCTGAATATTCTCTTTCTCGCAAGAGCGCCGTCGTCCTCTCCGCCTCCCGTATCAAGCACGAAGCGGAATATAGCGTCGCAAATACCTACTGCCGCAAGCGGCATCAGAAGATTTGACGTTTGTGTCAAAACGTCCGCAATACCGAACTCGGCGGTAGATAAAACGGCGGTATAAAGCGGCGTTAATAGGAATACAAGCACCTTTGATGCAAAGGTGCCTGCTCCTAAAATTACCGTGTTTGAAAGTAACCTTTTAGTTCTTCCCATAGACGGTTTAATCGCAATTTTCCCAGTTGTGATATACGTTCATTACGTCGTCGTCGTCCTCAAGCTTCTCGATAAGAAGTCCCATAAACTTGATATCGTCCTCGCTGTCGAGAGTTACGTAATTAGACGCAATCTTGGTCTTTTCAGCGGAAAGAAGCTCGTAGCCTGCCGCCTCAAGCGCCTCCTTGACTGCGTAAAGATCATCGGGCTCGGTGTAGATCTCAAAGACCTCTCCCTCCGCCGCGAAGTCTTCAGCGCCAGCCTCAAGCGCAGTTTCCATCAGCTTATCCTCGTCAATATCTCCGTCCTCGTTAGAGATAACGATAAGTCCCTTCTCGGAGAACAGATAACCGACGCAGCCGGACTGTCCCATGTTGCCGTGATACTTGGAGAAATACGCTCTTACGTTTCCCGCAGTTCTGTTGCGGTTGTCCGTCGTAGCCTCTACGATAACCGCAATTCCGGCAGGACCGTAGCCCTCGTAAACTACCTCCTCGTAGTTTTCTCCGGTGCTTCCGAGAGCCTTCTTTATGGTTCTCTCTATGTTATCGTTGGGAACGTTATTCGCCTTTGCCTTAAGAATAAGGTCGCGAAGCTTGGAGTTAGACGCGGGATCTCCGCCGCCCTCCTTAACTGCAATCGTTATTTCCTTACCAATCTTGGTAAATACCTTCGCCTTCTGCGCGTCGGTCTTTTCCTTTTTGTGCTTGATATTAGCCCATTTGCTATGTCCTGACATTTTCTTTACCTCTTTTATTTGTATATACAATATTTTATTAAAGCATTAAACCTTTTGCGTCTTTGCAAGACAGATAAGTCCGAATGCGTTACCGAGGACGGTGTTTGCCGCACGGGTAAGCGCGATACGCGTACTCTTTACGTCTGCATCCTCTGCACCGAGAATAGTGCAGTTATGATAGAAGCGATTGAACGCACCCGCAACGTCGAGAATATATCTCGTTATTACAGAGGGCTCGTAGGTATCTATCGCGTCGCGTACAGTTTCCTCAAAGCGAGAAAGAGTCTTAAGAAGCTCGATCTCCTCGGGCGCGCTTATCTTAAGCTCTGCGCAAGCGTCTCCCGCTGTCTTGGCAAGCACGGAGCAAGTACGTGCGTAGGTATACTGAACGTAAGGACCTGTGTTGCCCTCAAAGTTGAGCGCGTCGTCCATTACGAAGTTTATATCTCTGATTCGGTTATTGGAGAGGTAGTAGAATACGACAGCTCCAACGCCTATCTCCTCTGCTATTTTTTCCTTACCCTCAAGGTTGGGGTTCTTTTCGTCCATTATAGCAGATATCTTTTCAATGGCAAGCGCAAAGAGGTCGCGCAAAAGAATTACGTTGCCCGTTCTCGTTGCAAGCTTCTCTCCGTTTATGCTTACGGTTCCGTATGGTACGTGCACGAGCTTATCATGCCAATCGTAGCCCATAAGCTCAACGACCTTAAACCACTGTGCAAAGTGCAAGGACTGTCCTGCACTCGTAACGTATATTGCCTTATCGAAGTCGTAGGTATTCTTTCTGTAAACAGCCGCCGCTATATCTCTCGTCGGATAAAGCGTCGAGCCGTCACGCTTAAGTATAAGACAAGGGGGCATACCGTATTCCTCAAGGTCAACGATGGATGCTCCGTCGTCTATCTTCATAAGCCCCATATCGCGAAGCTTCTGCACCTGGGCAGGCATCTTATCCGTATAGAAGGACTCGCCCTTATAGCTGTCAAACTCTATTCCAAGCTGCTTATAAGTCTTTTTATATTCGGCAAGGCTTATCTCGACAAACCACTGCCAAAGCTTTATGTTTTCCTCATCACCCTCCTCGAGCTTATGGAACTCTGCTCTTGCCGCATCGTTAAGAGAAGCGTCCGCCTCCGCCGCCTCGTGGAACTTTACGTAAAGCTCAACGAGCTTATCAATTCCACCCTCCTCTATAAGCTCCTTGTTGCCCCAATTGCGATAAGCAACGATAAGCTTTCCAAACTGCGTTCCCCAGTCTCCTAGATAGTTTATGCCAACGCACTTATATCCCGCAAACTCGTGAAGCATTTTAAGAGAATGACCGATAACGGTCGTTCCGAGGTGTCCTATATGGAAGGGCTTTGCAACGTTGGGGGACGAATAGTCGAGCACCACGGTCCTTCCCTTGCCGATATCGGGAGCGCCGTATTTCTCCCCCTTCTCATCAACCTCGCCTACTACCTTTTTAGCAAGTGCGCATCCGTCAAGAAATATATTGAAATATCCGTTTACAGCCTCCGCGCGCTCTACGCAGGGCGCAGAAAAATCCTCCGCAACAAGGGCGGCGATCTTCACGGGCGCCATACGCAAGGTCTTGCTCATCTTAAAGCAAGGCAGAGCAAGGTCACCCATCTTGGAGTCGGGCGGGTATTCAAGCATGCCCGCAACGTCGCACTCCGTAAGCTCTATCTGCGGATTTATCGACTTTAGCTTATCAACAATATTTTTAGCAATCGCATTCTTTATTTGAAGCATCTATCAAATCTCCTTCCAATATCCTTCGCTGACTAATCACAAATAATAATTATACTACTAAATTCTACTTTTTTCAAGAGGTATTTTTCTTTTTATTAAATTGTTGAAATTACACAGTTACGTCGCAAAGCGTCGCGCCCGTAAAGCGTAAAATATCCTCACGTGACAAAAGAAGCTGTATTCCTCTGACTCCCGCGCTGACGGTAAGCTCGTCAACGTTCTCGGCAGATGAGTCGAAATACGTCGGGAATTTCTTTTTCATACCGATAGGCGAGCAGCCGCCGCGTATATATCCCGTAACTCCGAGCAGCTCCTTTACTGCAAGCGGCTCTATTTTCTTTGACCGCGTTGCTATTGCCGCGCGCTTAAGATCTATCTCCTTGTGGCAGGGCACGCAGAAAACGTATATAACGCCCTTATCAGAACGGGTAACGATAGTTTTAAACACCTTTTCGTAAGGTAAGCCAATGCAATCTGCTATATGCGTACCCGAAAGATCGTTCTCGTCAACCTCATATTCGCACGGCGTATACTTTATCTTCGCCGCGTCAAGCTGGCGCATGGCGTTGGTCTTGTTCATTTTCACGGGTAGCTCTCTCCCTCTCTTATCATTTCCTCGGCAGCCTCTCTTACAGTCTCGGTAATTTCAATTCCGCCGAGTATTCTTGATATCTCCTCTATTCTTCCCTCTCTGTCAAGAAGCGTAAGCGAGGTGCTTACTCTCTCTCCGTCGTCGGTCTTGAATATACGCAAATGATTATGCGCCAAGGATGCAATCTGCGCAGAGTGAGTAACGCAAAGCACCTGCGCCGTGCTTGCTATCTCCTTAAGCTTAATGCCAACCTTTCGCGAGGTCTTACCCGAAATACCCGTATCTATCTCGTCAAATATAACGGTTTTAAGTCCGTCGCACTCGTTAAGCGCATTTTTAAGCGATAGCATAATTCTCGCAAGCTCACCGCCCGATGCGATCTTCTCCATAGGCATAAGCGGCTCTCCTGCATTGGTAGCTATCAAAAACTCGACTCGGTCACGCCCCGTTGGGGTAAAATCGTCCGTAGGCGTAACGCTCACCTCAAAGCGCACCTTGGGCATATCAAGAAAGGTCAATGTCTCGCATACGCGCTTACCGAGGCTTCTCGCTCCCTCACGGCGCGCCGCCGTAAGTGTAGCGGCAAGCTTGTTAGCTCTTGCGACTGAACTATTTAACTCGTCAAGAAGCTCCTCAAGAAGCTCGTCCGAGTTTTCAATCTGCGAAAGGCGTTCCGCCGCCGACGCGCGAAAATCAAGTATCTCTTCAACAGTACTGCCGTATTTGCGTTTTAGCTTTGAGATAGCGTTAAGTCTGCTCTGCGCCTTATCAAGACTTGACAAAACGTCTGTGTCTCCAAAGTCGTTTATGTCCTTTGCGCACTCTGCGATATCTTCAAGCTCGTAGGAAACGTCCCAAAGTCTTTTAGCAAGCTCCGTCGCTCCGCTTACCGCGTCGCTGACAGATTCAAGCGCCTCTGCCGCCCTCGTTACAAGGTATGCTGCGCCGTGCATTTTCTCCGAGCCCGTTATTGCCTTATCCGCCAAGGTACACGCGCGGCTTATCTTCTCCGCACTCTGAAGCTTTTTGACAAGCTCCTCAAGCGCTTCCTCCTCGCCTCTCTTAAGCTTTACGGCATCTATATCGTTAATTTGAAATTTCAGCATTTCGCCAAGGCGCGCGCGCTCCATAGCGTCATTTTTAATATCCGCAATACGCGCACGAATAGACGTAATATTTTTATATTCCTCGGTATAAGCGAAAAGCTTTTCACCGTTATCCGAAAAATTATCAAGCAGTCTTACGTGATTCTTTTGCTCCATAAGCTGCTGGTTGTCGTTCTGTCCGTGAATACCGAGCAGCATCCCGCCGACCTCACGGAGCATCGAAACGGTAACTCCTCTGCCGTTTATACGGGCAGTGGACGAGCCTTGCGTGAGCGCTCTGGCAAGCATTACAGTGCCGTCCTCACATTCGATTCCGAGCTCATTCATCTTTTTTTGAACAGCATCGCCAACGTCCGTAAAAATCGCGCTGACACTTGCTCTCTGTTCCCCCACGCGTATAAGCTCCTTGTCAGCTTTTGCACCGAGTAAAAGAGATATGCTGTCTATTATTATAGATTTTCCCGCACCCGTCTCACCCGACAGCACAGTCATTCCTGAAGAAAACTCAACGTCAAGTGATTTTACGACCGCGACGTTTTCAATATGAAGTGACGTTATCATTCTCAACGTCCCTTCATTAGCTCACGCAGCTGCCAACAAAGCTCCTCCGCTCCCGCTTCCGTATCGGTAACGATAATTATCGTATCGTCGCCTGCGACGCAACCGAGTATGGTCTTATGCTGTAAGGAATCAACACCCGATGCGATTGCCTGCGCCATGCCGGGGTAGGTCTTTATTACTACGTTGTTCATAGCGTATCTTACGTCAACTATCGACTGAATGATGGAGCTGTTAAGATTCATATTGACGTAAAAATTATTGGTTCCGTATTTATATCCGCCATTTGAGGACATATTCTTCGAAAGCTTAAGCTCTCGTAAGTCACGCGAAACCGTTGCTTGAGTAACCTTAAAGCCTTCTGCACGTAAAAGCTCCGTTATTTCCTCTTGTGTGTGAACCTCGTTTTTTGACAGAATATCGAGTATTCTTGCCTGTCTTTCACCTTTCATTCTGCTATCTCCTTAAAGAAGCTTTTTGAGTCTTATTTTTGAGCAAAAGCCCTCGTCCTTTAGGCGAAGAAGCTTTGCCTCGGTGCTTGATCTCGTTATTACCGCCGTATCTCCGTGATACATCTCAAATGTCGCCTTGCCATCAACGGTCAAGTGAAGCATCTTTTCTCGAATGCATATATTCTTAACTCGAAGCTCTGCACTATCGGGAAATACCAACGGTCTTGCAAGCAAAGAGTGAGGACACACGGGAGTTACGCATATACAGGAAAGTCTCGGGTCAACGATGGGGCCGCCCGCAGAGAGCGAATACGCCGTTGAGCCCGTTGGCGTAGCAACGACGAGTCCGTCTGCTCGGTAGGTGCTTACAAGCTCCTCGCCGTCAGACAGCTCAAGATCGATTATTCTTGCCGTAGAGCCGTTTGCAATAACCGCTTCGTTCAGCGCAAGCGCTGAAAATCTCGTAGCCCCCTTTGAAGAAACTATCTTTACTGAAAGCATCGCTCTCCTGTCAAGCACGTATTTTCCATTAAATACGTTATCGAGAAGCTCGAGCTCATCCATTTCAAGCTCGGTCATATATCCCACTCTGCCCATATTTATCCCGAGCACGGGAATATCCCGAAGTGACGCGCGTCTTACCGCGTCGAGCATTGAGCCGTCTCCGCCTATTACTATTACAAGCTCCGCTGACGAATATATCTCTTCAACGGGTGCGTATGTATAGCAGCTTTTATGCAAGCGGCTGCGCATTATTCTTTCCTTGTATATTTCGGGAACGAAAATCTTGTCTGCTCGGTTGCCGATAACGTCGGCGACACGGCTTGCTGCCTCAAGCTTTTCCGTAATATTAAAATTCGTTATAAGAGCAATTTTTTTCATACCAAAGCTCCTCTTTGCGCTACTGCGCCGTAATTCTTTTAATGATTTTATCGTCTACGTGCGGCTTTACACACTCACGCTTAACGAAATATGCGAGATATTCTTTATTACCGTCACCGCCCTCTATGGGAGAGCGAATAAGTCCTATGCAGTCAAAGCCGTGCTCCACGGCAAAGCTTATGACTCTTTTTGCGGCAAGATACCTATACGCTCCACTGCTGACGACTCCGTTTTTCCCAAGCGCCGAGCGCCCTGCCTCAAACTGCGGCTTGATAAGGCTTACGAAAATTCCGTTTGGCTT
>JAZQTY010000044.1:0-12454 GCA_045631025.1 Eubacteriales bacterium | reverse complement strand
CACCTTTTCGCTACGGGAGCTGTAAAAGCTCTTAAGCTTACGCAGTGCACGGGCGCTTATTGGAAGGGTGACCAGAACAACAAGATGCTTCAGAGAATTTACGGTACGGCGTTTCCGACCAAGGACGAGCTTAAGGCTTATCTTGAAATGATAGAGGAAGCAAAGAAGCGCGACCACAACAAGATAGGCCGTGATCTTGAGTACTTTACGACGGTTGATTATATCGGTCAGGGCTTGCCTATTCTTTTGCCCAAGGGCGCGAGGACCGTACAGAATCTTCAGAGATTCGTTGAGGACGAGGAGCAGAAGCGCGGTTATCTTTTGACCAAGACGCCTCTTATGGCAAAGCGTGAGCTTTTCAAGATCTCCGGTCACTGGGATCACTACCGCGACGGTATGTTTATACTTGGAGATCCCGACGACGAGACCAAGGAGTGCTTTGCGCTCCGTCCTATGACGTGTCCTTTCCAGTATCAGGTATTCCTCAACAAGAAGCGCTCATACCGCGATCTTCCCATGCGTCTTGGCGAGACCTCGACGCTGTTCCGCAACGAGGATTCGGGAGAGATGCACGGACTTATCCGCGTTCGTCAGTTTACAATTTCCGAGGGACACCTCATTCTTATGCCCGAGCAGCTTGAGGAGGAATTCAGAGGCTGTCTCGACCTTGCTCTTTATATGCTTGACGCGCTCGGACTTCGTGAGGACTGCTCCTTCCGCTTCTCACAGTGGGATCCGAGCAGAACCGACAAGTACGAAGGAACTCCCGAGCAGTGGGAAGAGGCGCAGGGCATTATGAAGCAGATACTCGACAATATCGGACTTGATTACAAGGTAGGTATTGACGAGGCGGCGTTCTACGGACCGAAGCTCGACATTCAGATAAAGAACGTTCACGGTAAGGAGGACACCCTCGTTACCATTCAGATCGATATGCTTCTTGCTAAAAAGTTTGGTATGGAGTATACCGATTCTAACGACAAGCGCGTAACGCCTTATATCATTCACAGAACCTCGCTCGGCTGCTACGAGCGTACGCTCGCTCTGTTGCTTGAAAAATACGCAGGCGCGCTCCCGATGTGGATGGCTCCCGAGCAGATAAGAATTATGCCTATCGGCGACGAGCAGCTTGACTTTGCGAAGTCTATCCGCGCTGACCTCGAAAGACTCGGTATGCGTGTAAGCGTTGACGCAAGAAACGAGAAGATAGGCTATAAGATACGCGCGGCGCAGCTTGAAAAGGTACCCTTCATGCTCGTTATCGGCGAGAAAGAAATGGCTGACGGTACGGTCTCCGTCCGCTCGCGCAAGAAGGGCGATATGGGACTTATGTCCGTCGCAGACTTTACCGCGTTCGCTAAACAGCAGATAGACGATCTCGTTCTTGATAACTAAAGAGCTCTCTCGTTAACTGAAAACGGAGTGCAAAAAGAATATACGGAGGACGGCGGACGTATTGTCTCGCCGTCCTCCGTCGTTTGCAATTCGTAGGTTACATATTGTAATTTTTTCGTAAACAAAGCGGAGTTTTATTGACGGACGGGTATTTTTTTGATATTATATAAATAGAATTCTGATAAGCAGCAAAGTATATACGGAGGCTTTATATGGAAAAAATGAAGGATTTTCGCGAGATATCTCCCTTTGAAACGGAAAATTCGCTGAAGCTTATAGGTAAGGATTATATGCTTATTACCACGCCCGACGGAGATGGCGCGAACGCAATGACGGCAAGCTGGGGCTGTATGGGCGTGCTTTGGAACAAGCCCGTTGCGGTATGCTTTATACGTCCGCAGAGATATTCGTTCGGTCTTGCTGAGCAGAGCGAGCGCTTCTCGCTTGCCTTTTTCGGAAGCGATCGACGTGACGCCATGGCGATTTGCGGAAAGCAAAGTGGCAGGGATATTGACAAAATGGCGGCTTGTGGCTTTACGCTCGGAGAGGTTGACGGAGTTCCCGTTATCTCGGACGCGTCTCTTTTGCTCGTGTGCAGAAAGCTTTACGTCGACGACCTCAAGGAAAATTGCTTTATAGACAAAGCCTTGCTTGATAATTACAAGTCGCGCGACTATCACAGAGTATATGTTCTTGAAATAGAAAAAACACTTGTAAGACAGTAAAACAAAAAGACGGAGAAGGATATGGAAATTTACGAGGAAGTAAGAGCGCTTTGCGAAAACGCGGGAATTGCCGCGCAAAGGCTGGCGCTTTGCAGTACGGATACGAAAAATAAGGTTCTTTTGCATATTGCCGACGAGCTTGCGAAAAGCAGCGAGGATATAATAAATGCAAATGAAGCGGATCTGCTTCTCGCTGCGGAGAACGGCGTTCCGCCCACAATGCTTGACAGACTCAAGTTGACAAAGGCAAGAATAGATGCCATCTGCGCGTCCGTTCGCGATATTGCAGCTCTTGACGATCCTATTGGAAAGAGCGAAACGTGGACGAGAGAGTCGGGTATTGAGATAAGCCGCGTGCGCGTGCCGCTTGGAGTCGTTGCCATAATTTACGAGGCGCGTCCCAACGTTACCGTTGACTCTGCGGTGCTTTGCCTTAAAACGGGCAACGCGGTCGTTTTGCGCGGAGGCAAGGAAGCGATAAATACAAACAAGGCGATAGTTAAGGTGCTTAAGCGCGCGCTTGACGACTGCGAGATAGATCCTCATTCCGTTGAGCTTGTTACGAGTACCGATAGAGAAAGCGCAAACGCGCTTATGTCTATGCGCGGTAAGGTTGACGTGCTTATTCCGCGTGGCGGCAAGGGACTTATCAAGAGCGTTGTCGAAAACGCCAAGGTGCCCGTTATCGAGACGGGTGCGGGCAACTGCCACCTCTATATTGACGAGTCTGCGGACCTCGATATGGCAATCAAGGTTGCCGTCAACGCAAAGTGCTCTCGCCCGTCGGTTTGCAATGCGGTGGAGACCGTGCTCGTTCATTCGAGCATCGCGGCAAGCGTTTTGCCCGCGCTCGCCGATGCGCTTAAGGACTATAACGTCGAGATTCGCGGTTGCTCAAAAACGCGAGTGCTCGTTCCATCTGCCGCAGAGGCTACCGAGGAGGATTATTACACGGAATATAACGACTATATTCTTGCCGTTCGAGTCGTTGACGGTGTCGCTGCGGCTATTGCTCACGTTAATAAATACAGCACCGGACACAGTGAGGCCATAATTACCGCTTCGCAGGAAAACGCCGATAAATTCCTTGCGGAGGTAAATTCGGCGGCTGTATACGTAAACGCATCCACTCGCTTCACCGACGGCGGTGAGTTCGGCTTTGGTGCGGAGATAGGAATTTCAACGCAGAAGCTTCACGTAAGAGGACCTATGGGACTCTCGGCGCTCACGACGGAAAAGTACAAAATCGTAGGAAACGGAAGTATAAGATAATGAAGCTACTCATAGCATCTGATATACACGGAGATATTGCCGCTGCGCGCGCAGTCGTGGAGGAATACAGAAGAAGCGGCGCAGACAGACTCGTGCTGCTCGGCGATCTGCTTTATCACGGTCCTCGCAATGATCTGCCAAAGGACTACGCGCCAAAGGAGGTTATTACGCTTTTGAATTCGGTCAAGAACGAGCTTCTTTGCGTAAGAGGGAACTGCGACACCGAGGTTGACCAGATGGTGCTTGATTTTCCCATTCTCGCCGATTACGCCTTTATCGAGGCGGACGGTGTTCGGATGTTCGTAACCCACGGCCACAAATTTAACCTCGATAATCTCCCGCCCTTGAAGCCCGGAGAGGTGCTCGTTCACGGACACACGCACGTAAGAGCGATGGTAGAGTTCGGCGACAAAAACCTTTACGTAAACCCCGGCTCTCCCTCGATCCCCAAGGAGAACACCCCTCGCGGCTGTGCGCTGCTTGAGGATGGAAAATTTACTTTTATAGATTTCTGATAAAAAAGGCAGAGTCAATGATTTGACTCTGCCTGATTTCTATTTTAATAGTAATTTAATAATAAAAATCGTGTCTGCCTATGGTAAATGCGAACGGACGGTTCTTGGATATCCAGTTGCTCGTCGCTATGCGGGGATTCATAAAGAACAAAATATTATTGTCTATTGAATAGCCCTCAAGACAGATTTTCGCGGCGATAATGCTTCGCTCACTTGGGTTGTTGTAAATCGTACCCATTGAAACGGGCGAGAACTGCGTTCCGCCGTTTCGGTCAAAGATAACGCCGTAGATGGTGTTCGGATATTGCTTGCTCGCCTTGCGGTTGAGCACCACGTTTCCGACGGCTATCATGCCCGTAATGCTCTCGCCGCCTGCCTCTGCCTGAATAATTCTTGAGAGCCAATATAGGTCGGTGGAATTATAAAAGGCATCGGCACTCGCGAGTGTTTTACCTGTCGATGTAATAACTACCGTGCGAGTCGAATTATCCCAATCGACGTTTGCGGAAAATGCCTTGGCAATCGGTCTTACGGGAACGAAAAGTCTGCCGCTTATGTTGAGAATTTTCTCAACGGTAAAGAAATATCTGCCGTTAGCGCCTACGTAGAGCGCGCCGCTGCTGACGTGCACCTCAAGCGTGCCTTTCTTTACTGTTGCGGTGTTGGTTTTTGCGTTCCAGCTTATCTTATCCGCGCCCATAAGCTCCGAGAAGCGCCGAAGCGGCACGTATGTAACCGAATTGATTATCACAGCCTCGCCCTCGAGGACTTTCTTTCCGTCAAGCCTTACGTTTACGCTTGTAGCGCCTGCGGGGAAATCGTACTCATCGGCGGATACGCCAAGCGTCGCAAATGACGAGAGCAGCATTACCGCGCAAAGTAAACACGCCGATATGCGTTTGATTTTTTGCATTGGTTTCCTCCTTCTTTCTTATTTGTCCCCAAAGAGGTGAGCGCTCACTGAAAAACGTGTTGACAAAGTGTTTTTTTGTCGAATTCTTTGGGGGTACGTTTTAATTATACAGGAAAACGCCCTTTTTTTCAACACACAAGATTTTCCACCTAATACATTTTCGAGCGATTTTGGTGAAATACTTGAAAAAGAGGCGTTCTTGTGGTAAAATATAACAAGAGAGACTTTTCCGGTCTCGTAAATATAAGGAAAAGGTGCGGATAATGGGAGTAAGGCTTAACGAAAACGAGGAAATAGTCAAGACTATTCGCGAAGGACTTAAAATGAAGGGCGGCTATTGCCCCTGCCGAATGGAGCGCACGGAGGACACAAAATGTATCTGCCGCGAATTCAAAGAGCAAATGGCGGATCCCGATTTCGAGGGCTACTGTCATTGCCTGCTATATTATAAATTCAAGGATTAAATACAAAGGAGAAAAATTATGGCAACCGTAAAGCTTACAAAAGAAAATTTTATTGACGAGGTTATGGGGGCGGGTGTTCCCGTGCTTATAGACTTTTATGCGGATTGGTGCGGTCCTTGCAAGATGCTCGCGCCCACGCTTGAAGCTCTTTCCGAAAAGAGAGAGGATATCAAAATATGCAAGATAAACGTTGACGACGAGCCGGAGCTTGCGGCGACGTTTGAGGTTTCGGTTATTCCCACGCTCGTTGCGATGAAGGACGGCGGTGTGCTTGGAAAAACGCAGGGCGTTGTGACCGAGGACGCGATACTCTCGCTCATGGGACTTAAATAATGAATAAAAAATAACATTTTCAAAAAGGTGTTGAAATTGCTTTTTTATTGTGTTATAATGTTTGATATATTGAAATAAGAAGGGTTTTAAAATGAAAAAGAGAATTATTACAGCGGTGATAGCCGCACTACTTATCCTTTCGTTCGTCCTCGGAATGACGGCGTGCGGAAATACGTCTGCGAACGATGCATCGGCAGTTGCAAATCAGCAGGTAGCGGATACCCAGATATGGTGGGAATACAAGGCAGACTCAAAGACGCTCGTTATCAGCGGAACCGGCGATATCCCCGGCAACGACGATACGACGCTTATTCCGTGGTACTCCGTTCGCCACAGCGTTGAGACGGTTGAAATTACGGCAACCTCTGTGAACGCGATCGGCAACAATGCGTTTTATTACATGCCCAATCTTAAGAGCGTAAAGCTTCCTGACGGAGTAAAGAGCCTTGGAAAGGGAGCGTTTGCATTCTGCTCTTCGCTTGAAGCGATAGACCTTCCCGTAGGTCTTGAGTCCATCGGCGACAGCTGCTTTGAGGCTTGCACTTCCCTCAAAAACGTTTTCGTTCCTGCGGGAGTTACGAGCATAGGCAGCCGCGCGTTTGCTCACTGCGCAAAGCTTGAGCAGGCGTACGTTATGTCAACGGCTCTCGCAGAGCTTAAGGACGGAACCTTTATGGGCTGCTCCAAGCTTACGAAGCTCGTTATGAACGTTGCGGCGAAGAATACGGACGGCTCGCTTAAGGTTGAGATCAAGGAAGGAAGCAACCCTTTTAAGGACGGCTGTGCGCTTGACGTTTCAAAGATAGAGTACGTAGAAGCAACGACCGAGCAGGTCACGCTGACCATAAACTATATCGTTCCCGAGGGAGCGCCCTCGAAGCCTGCGGATAACCCCAAGGTTTTGACCGGACGTATGGGTACGTCCTACCGTGTTGAAACTCCTGCGATTGAGGGATATACGGCAGATAAGGATGTCGTTGAGGGAATGTATACGGATAACCTTACGGTCAACGTTGAATACAAGCTCATAGAAGCGGAGACCGAGGCTGTGACCGAAGCTCCTGTCGAAACCGAGCCCGTAGAGGAGGGAGAGGGACGTCCCACGGGCAACAAGGTTGGATACATTATAGCTATCGTGATATTCGTTCTCGTTATCGCGGGAATAGTAGTGTTTGCGGTTATCATGATAAAGTCTGACAAGAAGAACGATAAGAACGGTAAGAACGGCAAGAAGTCGGGCAAGAGCGATAAAAAATAAGGAAAGAATATGAAGCAGGGATATGACGTAGATTTCCGCGTTTCGGAGGAGCTTTTGAGAAAATTTCTTTTCGTAGCAGAAAAGGAACGTCGCACTCCCGCCGCGCAGTTCGCGTTTATGGTGCGTAACAACGTGGCGTATTACGAAAAGACCAAGGGAAAGATCTCCGACGCGGAGCTTAAAAAAATAGATATTTCCGAGTACGTGTGTAGTGACGGAGAATAATAAAAGACCAACGGCGGAGTGCCCGATGCGCGCCGCCGTTGGTCTTTGTTCGATTAATTAGCTATTATTTTTGGTTTGATTTTTTTAACGATAAACATCGCAAGCTTTCCTGCACCATAAACGATTGCGGAGGATCCTGCTATGAGACATATATAAAGAATAAATTGCTTTTTGTCCGAATATTCGGGAAATTGTTTCCATATAAATTGTGCCCAGTAATAGTGATTAAGATAAATGATTGTGCTTACCGTTGCCAGATGCTTTGTCCATTTAAACTGTATTAAATATGAAAGATAAGAGTATCTGTTTATTCCTATAAGCAAAAGACCAAACATAAGGAAAACCACAACGGCGTCATACATAAGTTTTGGATATTTGCACATTATCAGTATACAATATGCCCAACCGAGAATTTCGAAAACGGTAAAAATTATTTTGCCCGTAACAGTTATTTTTACAGCCTTGAGTCTTTCAGAGCATTCGTGAAGGAAGCATCCTGCACATAAGCCTGCAATTCCTCGCAGCAGACCGCTGTGAAATAAATTCTCTATCCACGAATTTGCATTTTTTATTGCGTTGAAATTATGTATCAGATAGCCGTAGATGAAGATGGAAACGAGAGGGCATATGAAGAAAGTGAAATTCACCTTGAATTTTTTTGCGAGCGGATATACGATAGCCGAGGCAAGGAGTAATGCGGAAAGATACCACGCTACTCCCGTTGTGAAGAAGCCGTTATAGCCTACAGTTTGCAAAGGTACCATTTCAAAGAGAATAAGCGTGGCTTGCATAATAACGTCGCTGGTTTCTCTCGGCAGAATGTAAATGTATGCAATACATCCGATTATTGCCGCGGGTATGAGGTAATAAGCTATTAAACTGTATTTGTGAGTGACGAACTTTACTGTCGATATTCCCCACGGCTCGTTTTCATCAGACTTTTTAATAGATTTCATCATGAAATACCCGGAAATCATAAAAAACGCCTCTACGACGATATATCCCCCTAAAAAAATTGTTTTAAAGTGATATAGCACGATTATTATGGAAAATAAAAATTTTGCAACATCAAGGTAGCTGTTTCGATTGTTTGTCATATTTTTTCTCCGTTTAATACGATAATAAGTACTTAACAATATAATTTTACCATAAACTCCGCAAATTGTCAAGTGAAGGAAAACGTTACGTGAAATATGTGACGGTGTCTAATATTCGCGAAGGTATATAATTCTGTTGTCGGAATTTTAAAAGTACAGGTCTTTGATTGCAAAGAAGCAAAACGAACAAATTTTCCGTTTTTGGAATTATTTTTGTGAAAATGCTTGACAAAGTTGCTTTGTGGGTGTATAATGGTACCACAATGAATTTTAATTGGGAGATTTTTATAATGGCAACTGCTAAAAAGAAAATTGATATGATTCCTCGCGACAGCGACAAGGATGCAAAGAAAAAGGCGCTTAAGACTGCGATAGCTCAACTCGAAAAGGATTTCGGACAGGGCACGATAATGAAGCTCGGTGAGAACTCGCACATGGAGGTTCAGGCGGTCAGCACGGGCTCTATTGCTCTTGACGTGGCTCTCGGAATCGGCGGTGTTCCACGCGGAAGAATTATTGAAATTTTTGGTCCGGAGTCGTCGGGTAAGACGACGGTTGCACTCCATATAGTTGCAGAGGTGCAGAAGGCGGGTGGCGAGGCTGCCTTTATCGACGCGGAGCACGCGCTCGATCCCGTTTACGCAAAGGCGCTCGGAGTTGACATCGAGAATCTCCTCGTTTCCCAGCCTGATTGCGGTGAGGACGCGCTCGACATTACCGAGGCGCTCGTGCGCTCGGGCGCTATCGACGTCGTAGTCGTTGACTCTGTTGCTGCGCTCGTTCCGCGCCAGGAGATCGAGGGTGACATGGGACAGGCGATGGTTGGCGTGCAGGCGAGACTTATGTCGCAGGCCATGAGAAAACTCTCCGCAGTTATTTCAAAGAGCAACGCCGTCGTCGTGTTTATCAACCAGCTTCGCGAAAAGGTCGGAGTTATGTACGGCAACCCCGAAACGACTCCCGGCGGTCGCGCACTTAAATTCTACGCCTCCGTCCGCATCGACGTTCGCAAGCAGGACCAGATAAAGAACGGAAGCGAGATTGTTGGTAATCACGTGCGTTGTAAGATAGTTAAGAATAAAGTGGCTCCCCCCTTCAAGGTTGCGGAGTTTGATATTCTTTACGGCAAGGGAATTTCTCGCTCGGGCGAGATCATAGATTACTGTATCGCGCTTGATATAATAAAGAAGAGCGGCTCGTGGTTCTCCTATAACGGCGAACGTATAGGGCAGGGCAAGGACAACGTGAGAAAGCTTATTGAGAGCAATCCGGCGCTTCTTGCCGAGCTTGACATGAAGATAAGAAGCATGAAGGACAAGCTTGCCGATAAGGAGGACGAGTTTGAGCTTGACGAGGATGACGACGAGTTCGATATCCGCACCATGGGCGAGGACGATCTTTAATGACTGTTTTTGTAACCTCTATCGCCGCTGTGAATGCAGGCGAGGAGATAAGAATTGCATTTGAGCTTCGCAGCGATGGCGGAGAGCACGTCCAAAGGGAAAGCTTTGTAATTTCTTCCCGAAAGTATCTCGTTATGGGGATTGAAAAGGGAGAGAGCACAGTGGACGTTTATGAGGCGGTGGCGAGAGAGGCAGAGGTCTGGAGCGCAGTCAAAAGAGGCGTGGCACTCTTGAATTACGGCGCGTGCTCCGAAAAAGCACTTCGCATGAAGCTTGTGGTAAAGGGATTTGATAAGGATATTGCCGCCGAGGCTGTTGCGGAAATATCATCCACGGGCGTTATGAACGAGGATGGCGATGCGCTTCGCGAGGCGCAGAAATGTTTTGATAAGCTTTGGGGAAGACGCCGTATAACGTCAGAGCTGTTTTCCAAGGGATACTCGGCGGAAGCGGTCGCATTTGCTGTGAGTGCTCTTGAGGAGGCGGGTGTTGACTACGCTGAAAACTGCCGTAGGCTTATGCTAAAGCGGCGGGCTCGTGCTACGGACGACTTGCGCGAGAGGCAAAAAATATTCGCTGCTATGTCGCGTTACGGCTATTCTGCGGGTGAGATAAAAGAGGCGTATCTTTCGCTAAAAGCAAAATGAAATAACGGGCAGAAGCCTTGGCGGCATCTGCCCTTTCTGCATTTAAAATGCTGCGGGAAAATCATTCGTCACCGCAGGTGGCGGTGCGGACGGTGCTGATGTAGCTTGCGGTATCGTGGATACGGCGGACGCGTCAAGTCCAAAGCTTACCGCGATGGCGGTGTTTACGGAGCTCATAACGTCGTCATCGAGGTGTCCCATTTTTTCCTTTAGCCTACGCTTGTCCAGCGTTCGGATTTGTTCAAGCAGTATAACGGAATCCTTTGCAAGCCCCGCTTTGTCTGCGTATATGTCTATGTGTGTTGGGAGACGCGTTTTTCCCATTCGTGATGTAATAGCGGCGGCGATGACCGTCGGGCTGTATCTGTTGCCGACGTCGTTTTGTATTATAAGGACGGGACGCAAGCCTCCTTGCTCCGAGCCGACTACGGGGCTTAAATCGGCGTAATAAATATCTCCCCGTTTAACACTCATTTTTATATCCTCCTTGCGTATTTTCTTCGGCAATACTATTTTTGCCAGCATCGGAAGATATTAAACATCTGTTTTTAAAATAATAAAACGAGGCTGATTTGATCAGCCTCGTTTGTCTATTTATCAAGCTCTGCGGAGTTTTTATCCAAAGGAAAATTGTTGTAGCCCATTGACTTTATTAGCGTTGGATAATCCTTGTAGACATAGTTGAGGTCTATGTAGTCGTTGGTCGTTCCGAGGTCCAAGCCCTCGATCTGCCCCGTTGCGGAGAACTGCCACATAACCATCTGATCTCCAAAGCTTTCCTCCCACGTGTCCTCGTTTATCGCGTAGCTTAAGCTGTCGTAGCGCGCGTACCAAATGTCAAACAGCGTCGCAAGCTTATCGCGTTGCAAAAGCGTACTCAACCACGTGTTGTTGGTATATATTGAAGCGTAATATCCGTGCTCTTGGAGAATTGAACAAAACTCAACGCAAATGTCGGTCAACAGCTGTCTGTCGAGCCCCATTTGGCTCTCGTCCTCAATATCGAAATAAATGGGATATTCAAAGGTTTTTCCTTCAAGGAGAGTTAGGGCGAATTCGGCTTCTTCGCGTGCGTCCTCGACCGAGTAGGCGTAAGAATAGAAATACGCGCCAACGTCGAGCCCCGCCGCCTTTGCGTCTGCGTAGTCCATTTCAAAAACGGGGTCTACCTGACCGACGTTGCCGGAGCCCATATATCCCAGCCTTAAAATGGCAAAATCAAAGCCTGCCGCCTTTATGCCGTTCCAATCAAGGGGGAGAGGATTTCCTTGCTCGTCCTTGTTGTGATTGTGCTTTGAGGTGTCAACTCCCTTTGCAAGTGCGGTGGTGTTTGTCGTGTACGCGCCTTCGAAAAGGTCGGAATAAAATATGTAATCGCCAACGTATGAAAATTCACAGCCGTCACGCTCGCATACGTACGTCGTGCTGCCGTTTTGCTTGCAGGTGGCAACGTAGGTCGTGTTCGCCTTGAGCTCGTGTCCGAGGGGAGCGACTGCGTCAAAGGTGTAGTGGACGTCGCAGAGCTCGCAGTCGGCTATTTTGTAGCCTTCGGTATTGCAGCTTGCTGTGACCTCGGTTATGGACAGGGTGTGTCCCGTGGGTGGTACGAGGTTTGACGTGTAATGATAGCCGCATCGGCAATAATTATAGGTGTATCCCTGCTCGGTGCAATTTGGCAGGTGGGTTTCATGCTGTAAGGTGTGTCCGAGGGGCGCCACGTAATCGGTGCTGTATTCATATTCGCAGTCCAGGCAGTAATATACGGTACGCCCTTGCTTTTCGTGCGTGGGCTCTACCACTGTCTTTGTCATGTACGTATGCGGACATTCTTTGTTGCATGAGAGCATGATCCACGTACAAGAAAAAATGAGTAGAGCGAAAAACACGCCTACGATAATTCGTTTTCTCAAATTCGACCTCCAAGCTCGTTTGAAAAGCCATATAATAATGTAAGATAATTTTACCACAAACCGTAAATAAAGTCAACAAAAAAGTGAGCATGGGCTAAAAGTAGTGCTAATACTGCAATTTTTTGCGCGTTGTGATTTGATTCGACACGCAGTATTTTGGGGTTTAAAAAAATTTTTTAAAAAAATTAAAAAAAGTTCTTGACAAAGCAAAAGTGATGTGGTATAATAGTCAAGCTGTCCGCGAGGAGCGGGAGCGAAGGTCATTGAAAATTGAACAACAAGAGAGATTGTACAAAG
>JAZQTY010000043.1:0-12059 GCA_045631025.1 Eubacteriales bacterium | reverse complement strand
ATGATAACGGATTTAAAGAAGTACCTTTGTAAAATTTATTAGGAGAAACTATGATAAAAAAATCAGATATTCGAATAAGAGACCCATTTATTTATACGGATTTCGAAAATAAATGCTACTATATGTACGGAACGACCGATCTTGTGGATGATTGTGTCGATGCGAGAAATACATTCTCTGTTTACCGTTCGGTTGACCTTGAAAACTTTGAAGATCCGAAGATAATATTCGACGGTGGAAAATGTGGCTTTTGGGCAGATCGAGATTTTTGGGCACCCGAATTACATAAATACAATGGCAAATATTATCTTTTCGGTAGCTGTAAGACGGATAACAAGCACAGAGCCACGCATATTTTCGTATGCGATACGCCCGATGGAGAGTTTGTTCCGCTGACGGAAGTACCTATAACGCCATCTGAATGGGAATGTCTTGACGGTACGTTTTGGGTGGAGAACGGCAAGCCTTATATCGTTTTTTCTCACGAATGGACACAGATAGGCGATGGTGAGATTTGGGCTATGGAGCTATCGAACGATTTGAAAAAAGCAGCAGGAGAGCCTTTTATGCTCTTTAAGGCATCAGATAACCCAAACGTCAGCGAGCTAAACGGACACAGCGGTGCATACGTTACAGACGGACCGTTTTTGTATAACGAGGACGGAAAGATAAAAATGATGTGGTCGTCGTTTTATAAAGGTAGATACCTTGTGCTTGATGCGTGGAGCGATTCCTTAGATGGAGAATGGAAGCACGGCGGAAGTCGTTTTGATTTCGATGGCGGACATGCGATGATATTTAACACGCTTGACCGAAAAAGAATGATATCATTACATTCCCCTAATACTGCTAATTTGGAAAGAGCTTTTTTCTACCGATTTTGATCAGCATAATATTTTTTCACGGTCATCTTCCGACCCCCTTGGACGAGCCGTGATAATCTATAATACAAGGAGGTAATAATATGCGTTGGGTGAAAGACGCTCCACTACTCGTCAAGAGTAGTGATTATGATCTTGCAACGAGGGAGTAAGCCTTCGCATACAATTAAATATCAGCAAAAGAAGGGTACTTATTGAACGGTTCGGCTTAGAACCGAGCAGTAAGTGCCCTTTTGTTACCTCGCGCGAAAAATGTAGATTTTACTCTTCTCGTGCGCCTCCAAGTCGAATTTTGGGATTTCAGGAATTTCAAAATCACGATTTGGAGGATAAAGGATGTATAAAAAGAATACCGGCTCAACAGAGCAAGAAAAATTACAAAATAAGTTTTCATCGTATATTGAGACAACTATTGTCAGATATAGAATGACATATTTACGCTATAAAAACAAGAATCATATTGATTTATGTGACACGGAGGAGGATTATGAATCAATACCTGATACGACAGATTTTGTGTATGATATATGTTCAGCGGATTGTATTTCAAACGCCTTGAAGATTCTTAACGAAAAGGAAAGATTCGTATTTGTTTCCAAGGTTATCGAGGAAAGAGACTTTAATGAAATTGCAACTGCAATGGGAATGAAGTACAAGGGAGTAACTACCTTGTATTATCGCGCAATTGCAAAACTTAGAACGATGCTGGAGGAAATGTATGAAAAACTTTAGTGATTTGTTATGCAGAGCCCAGAACGGCGATACGGAAGCTATGAATGAGTTGCTTGAAATGTATAGGCTGTTGCTTATAAAAAACTCTCTCGTTGATGGAGTTGTTGACGAAGATCTGTACCAAGAGCTTTGCTATAAATTCATTACTGCCGTGTATAAATTCAAATTTTAATACATAAAAAGACAAGCCTGCGGTAAAAACCGCAGGCTTGAATTATATACTGCATTTGATAACTTCAACAAGCATCTTTTTCAAAGAAGGTTTCAATAGTAAGTCTTGCCCCAAGTTTGAAAGCATATTTGAAAATGGATATTTCAGAGAGATTTAAATATTCGCTCCAGCAATCATTAAATTTTTCAAATATTTCCTTTTGCTCATTTGTCATACTTTTTAGTAACTCATCGTGATGCCGAGATATGTATTCCATTAGCTCCGTCATTTCCGGTGAGTTATTTGTGCTATCGTTTTGCGGCGTGATATCCCCATGCCATAATGTTTCAAGTATTTTGCACATATTTCCTCCTTGTTTTTAGACAGTTAATTTTTCGACTGCTTCTTCCATTGTAAGTATAGATATTTTCTTGGTATTTTTTGGATCATAATATAACGCCTCGCCACATATGTCTATCGCAAAGCTATGCTCGGACTCAACAGCAGCGTCTATTTCTTCCAGAAAAATATATATCTTTTTATCACTGTCCATAAAATATCTTGAACGAGGTGATATCTCGCAACCGTTGGTTATAAGACGGGCGTTATCGGGAATCATCATAAGATGCTTTCGCTTGTCGTTTATCGGTGTTCTCGGAAGATCCATAGGAACCCATCCGAAGTCCCCAAACATAGAGAGCTGTCGGCTGTCTTCACGGAGCTTTATATACCCAAAATGCTCGCTGTCTGTCATGATCATCTCACCGATACGGCGTATGTTGTTTTCAACCGCAAGCATATCAATATACTCGTACTGCCTATGCTCGTTGTAGTATCCCGCGCTGATATTTACAGCAGCAGTCTTGAGATAGGGTGCAACTACGGATATATCGGTAAAAGAGCCGTGGTTTTCGCTAAAGCCAAAGCTGAGAACAAATTCGGTAAACTCGGGATTATCGCATTTGTAAAATACAGCATCGTTACTTCCGCGCCGATCCATCTCAATGATGTAATTGACCTTGGGCTTGATTTTTGATTCTGTAAATTTGTTAGCACCTCTTCCACCGCATTCCTCGTCCTCGCAGAACAATACGTGGCATTTGAAGTCGCGTATAAGTTCGAGGATCATATAGACACCGCAACGGTCATCGCCGCCGATTCCTTGAGGGGACATTACGTACCGCATATCTTCTGAAAAGCAAATAATTGATGGTATGTCATTGTGAACGGTATCAAGGTGCGCAACGAGTAACACAGGAATATTACCTTCAGCGTAGAGAAATCCTTTCTTATTTATTGGATTATAACCATTATCTTCAAGTTGAAGCTCAAGATAATTTTTGAGGGTGGCTTGATCCATTTGAAGTATGTATTTTAATTGATTTACATCATAGTTCATTCGGCTACCTCCGTCCCAACAGGATGGATTGCTGCATGATGGCAGAGTGTATTACCAATAATGGCGCATACACTTCGTACACTGCACGCAAAGCAAGGCTCTTGGGATGCGTTATAGCACTCTTGGCACACCTCGATCAATCTGCCTTTACGGTCATAAGCGGGATACATCGTATCACGGCAAGCTCTGCCGCAAGCACCGCAGATATGAAGGCAAGCGTTACAGTGAAAGGCTTCCTCGAAGAATCTCGTCTGTTGTCTTGGGAGTGTCCGTCCGCAATCCTGACAAACGACCATTTCAGAACAACCGCACTTGATGCTTCTGTGAGCATTGAAGGGAAGACCGCAGCAAACACATATGGGCTTTTTGCCGATAATCATTTGCGGCTTTTCGGAAACTCCTTTAATAAATGACAGATTGCCTTGGTAGTCGTAGTCGGGATACTGCGCGCTTTCCTCAGCCGACTCCACACAGCCAAGATCCTCACGCTTTGTTTTCAGTACCCAAAGATTTGGTACGCCGAGACAGGTTGCAAGGATCTTATGTACGAGAGCGCGATTTTGCTCTGTAAACTCGTCCGAGCCATTCGGATATAGCCTTGACTGAAATAGATGATTGTCCTTGTAAAAAAACATCTGTCTTGTTCTTCTTGGCGCTCTGTAATAGAACTCGGTCACGTCTGGGTCAACTGTGTAGAATATCATACTTACGGGGTCTATCAAATACGAAAGCGTACCGCCCTGATATGCGCCGTCTGCGAGATTGTGGCAGGAAGTCCACGTATTGACCTTACTTGACATTTCAAGATAATCGCAAGGGTGTACCGAGAGAACTGCCGTTCTCGGTATCTGAATGGGATTGAGGGCATCGGAGAGCTGTGCGAATAAGTTGTTATATCGGGGGTGACTGTCAAGACCGTACTTTCGGCATATCTTGCCGAGGATACGGCTTGTCTTTTCTCCCGTAGCGCACTTTATCTGAGAATGTTCTCTTATAGTAGCTAAAGCATTTTCGCTCAATGTGTTACTGTATTCGCCGACCGCCGCGCCAAAGGCAATACGAAAATAATCCGCACTCTGCGCAGGGACTATCTCCTCGGCAATCTCAAGCATCGAGAAAGTGATCTCGTCAATCACATCGCGTTCAATGCCGCGCCCTTCCTTAAATTCTATAACCACGGCCTTAGCGTCCTCGTTCCAATCGGGATGAAGCCGCAACAGGTTCATAAGTTCAGATTTTGCCTCAGCCCACCGTCTTAGATTTTCCATTACGCCTTCTTCTGAGAATGATTTTTGATACTTATACATTACCTCGTAAAAGGCATTTTTCAAATTTTCCATTTTACGTTCCTTTCGTTATATTTTTGATGGAGAAGGGAAGCCTCCTCCATCAAATTATATTACCATATAGAATGCTGTGTCTGTCTTGCCTTAGATGCTTCTATCTCAAGAGCGGCATATTCGTCTTGCTCAAGACCGTCGAAGTCTATAAGATTGACGGCAATGTTCTCGTTATTGGAATACACCTCGTTAACTCTTCCGTCTTTTACGATAATAGTAACGTCGTCAAGAGCCGACATACGTATTCCCACATCATAAAGATAGGTAGCCATACTGAGAGTATCAAGACCTATACCAAACTTGATGTCACTGTCAAACTCGGATAAATCCTGTTTGTTTTTTGCGGCATCCTTGAGGGTTTTCGCAATGGTAATAATATTGTTGTTTCTTGCTTCTTTTAATTCATTCGTCACGCTACTTCACACTCCTTTCTGTGCTCGGCACCTTTGCCGAAATTTAATTCGCGGACGATAGCTCGTATAGCCTTATCATCATCCCAATTTGCAGTTACAGTTTTTCTCGTAGGTCCCGCACCGTAGTGAACGGACACGATACCGTTATGGAGCTGTAATAGCACGTTTTTCTTTGTCGCACATACAATGGATAAATTTCCAAGTTGTTTCATAATTCTCCTTTCTTATGCTGCCGCGCTCTGCGGAGCGTATAATACCTGCTGCTTCCATAATTTAATGAATTTCTCAAGCTTTGGCGGTGGTGGATCATTGTTTTGGATTCTCGCCTGTGCTATATCACCGTTTCGTATTTCTACTGTGCAATACGGCTTTTTAGGCGAAGATGCTCTGCGAATAAAAAGGATAATACATTCTTCCTTTACGACAGACGGAATATATCTTCCCACACAGTGATGGAGCTTGTCCCCCTCGCGAGCAATATCTTTCGACGATTTCGGCGGCATAACTGTAAATCCAAGCATACTAAAACTGTATCGGTTCTGTAATCCGTTAAACATCATAGAAATCTTACGGTCATACGCCTTTGAGGTCTCAGCCTTTGTCAGCTGATTCACTCTGTTATGGGCTTCCTTGAGATTATTTGGGTATAGAACAAAGCTGCTTTTCATATCGTGTCCCAGTGCCTCACTCATACAAAGATAATCCTTATAATCAGATAGCACGTTTGATACGGTAAGGTATATACCTTCGTTATAGCTCTTTTTTCTATAAGCATTGAATTGCTCGGTAGCGTATTTCATCAGCTTATAAGGCGTAATAAATCGCAGGGGAATTGTTATATAGTCGCTATGTTCCACCTTTGTTTCCGAACACCACCGCATAAGCTCTACGTCGGGAGTGATGCCGCTACTCAGCATATCCTTTATTATTTTTAATTGTCTTATTCCGGGATCGACCTGACGAAGAAGTTGAATGTACTTTTTTTCTACTCCGAGCACCTCGGTGATCGTTTTACCGTCGGTATTTATCAAACGCTCCCACGAGCAGTAGTGATGTCCGCCTGAATCTCCGTAAACGAGATATGTAGCCAAACGTGTAAGGTTTAATTTAACAAGGTATTCCAATACCGGATACGATATGTATGTCCGCAAGTAATCGGGAATATAAAGCGGAGTCGGATCGGAATAATAATATTCCTTCAGAGCGCAATATTGCCAAGGAGTGCCCTTTAGTGCCTTTTCAATATTTCGGTGATAAAGGAATCCGCAAAGGTCATTCTCAAAGTAATAGCACCAACGGTTAAAGCGAGGTCTGTCGCCACGGCACCAAGGAGTCAGAGATCCGTGAGTGTATGAGTGGTAAAATCGATCCCAACCCACTATCTTGTTTCCGTCCCAGCGGATAAAAAGCCGAGCCGTTTCATAAACTCTAAAGTCGGGTATATCACGCTTATAGTAGCTTGCATATGCCTTCATGAAGCGTACGACTATTTCATTTTCTCCCGTTCGTTGAACTATCTGCGCTGTAGAACGGTCATGAAAATTTCCTCGTCGTCCGCGGCTCTTGAAGGTAACGTACCTCTTGCATTTAGGACAGAATCCCTTGTCATTGTTCTTCTTGCCCGTAAATTCAATTTCTTTCTTACACGCCGTGCAATAGCCATTCATAGAGGTTTTGCCTTTGTGGTAATCATAGAAAATATAGTGGGGAAGTGTATCAAGATACATAAAGTTGTTGATATCTCTTGGAAGAGCTTTTACGACCTTCATTCTCTCTATGATAGCCATTTGCTTTTTGGTTTCTGCCTTCCTTCTTCTGTCTTTTACAATGTTTTCTTGATGCTCATCAAGGCAGTCGAATCCTTTCTTCGTGTTATCCTTAAAGAATTTTGCTATCCGTTCTTCATCGGCAATCGAATAAAATGCGCATTTGCGAGAAAAATCCCAAGAAGCTCCAAGATTTTGAAACATAGAAGTACGCCATTTCGTTTTTCCTTCATCGCGGCACAGCGTAATAAAATCTCCGTCGATATGAAACATAGTCCATCGAGGCATGATATCTCCGTCGGTAACTTTTTTCTTTTCATAGATATACAGAACGAGAGTGCGGCGGTGAGCAATGTTTTTTATAGCAGTACACACCACGTATTCAATTTGCTCTGCACAGAAAATACCGCTCCGCAGATTCAATTTTCGATTAGGTATAGCCCCTTTACGCAAAGCTTTTTTATCCACTATGCGACCTCCCCCATCATTGAGAACATATCAAGCTGATCTCCGAGTGCAGTTGGAGTAGGGGAGGGAGGATCAACCTTTTTAGGTTCTGCTTTCTTTTCAGGTTTCTTTTTTGCGGTCTTGGATACAGCACTCTTTCCGATGTAAGGCTTTGGAACAAACTTTTCCTCGTTAGGATCTTTATCCTCGGGAGCATCCATATCAAAGAAATACTCGCGTGCCCACTGATAACAGAGATCGTCGGGAACATCACTTCCGTAGCCATCGGCAGTTGGCTTGATGTCGTTATCCTTCATTTCCTGAACAACAAAATCCTTTGCCTTGCGTGTAACGTATCGGAAGCAGTTGACTATATTTTTGCGAGGGTGCATAACCTGTCTTGCAAGTTCTATATCCTCAAAGCAATATGCCTGTATCATTTCGGTCACGCACTGCTTCATATTACGGCGTGTCAAACGTTCGGAATCGTCGCCGACTCGTTTTGATGAAATGGCGGAAAGGGTATCGTCGTCCATAGCAAGCGCATTTTCCCAAGCAAAAAGCTCGGCTTCTTCCTTTGCTTGCTTTCTTGCTTCCCATTCTGCTTTTCTTTGGGCTTCTGCTTCCTCGTGAGCCTTTCGCTTTTGCTCCTCGGTTTCTTTATCTTTACCTTGAGCGTCATTCCTTGAAATTGCGGCAAGTGTTGCCTGAGCCTCTGCCGCTTCTGCCTCTTGTCGAGCATCTTCAAATGCTTCAACCTGAGAACGAAGATCCATTTCTTCGTCTGTTTCCGTATCTGCTTCATTTTGAGCAGCTTTTCTGTCAATGTCCATTTCTGAGAAAACTCCCATTTTTATATCTCCTTTATAATAAATTAGGGATACGGCAGAGCATAGCTCTATTCGTATCCCTTTACTTTTTGGCATTTAGTCCTGCTTTGTTTTTCGTTTAGCAAGCAGAGGTGAGAATTTCACCTCACAAAAGCCGTCCTTATTAGTGTAATAATATCTCCGTGTGTTTTCACCGTATAGCTCGATCACATCGGACGGAGCAACGTTTCTGCCGATATACCCCTCGGGCAATCTTTCGTTAAATCTTTTAAAGATCAATTCAAGACAATTCTTTGTCGTATCATTGGTAAAACAGAATTGTTCTCCCTCATAAACAAGCGCATAATCCCTTGCGGGTGGTTGATCAAATCCTGCATTATGCAGAACATCAATATCCTCAAACGCATATGCTTTTGTGTTCCCGTCTGAGAAATCAAGCTGATAGATACGGAAGGACTGTATTTTTCGTTGAAGCAATAAATCCTTCCTGAATGTTTCATCATCTGCTTGACCGTATGCGGAGAATTCCTCGGAAGTAAAGCCAAGATGCTCCTCAAGAGTTCCTTCGTGTTCTGTTGCGGTGTGCCATTCGGTGATTTCTTCTTCAAGGGCGTCAAAGCTGCATAGCCCATAAATAAATCGTTGTTTGAAATTCATTTTTCTTTCTCCTTTACTTTCAAGCTCCTTTTTTCTTAAAGACAGTTGCCAATCGTCGATACCCTTAAAATTCGGATTCCAAGTTAGACGGCGAAATTCTAAACCGCATTTTTTTGCTATGGCATAAATATTTGAAACGCCTCTTTTTACGTTTTCATTACGGAATTTATCCATATCTGCGGCTTCAATTATTATTTCTGTACCGTTTTCCTTTAGCATATTGAACATCAGCTCAAGCTGACCTGTGTTATTTATGCCTGCAATCGCGATAAAAGAACGGTTCATTATATAATGAGCAATGTCAGCCTTTAGAAATCCTTCGGTAATATAGACGGCTCTGGCAAATCGATCTCCCACAAAATGAACGGGAGAGCCTGAACTGACTCCCATTTCCTTACCCGTTGACGATAGCCAAATATACTTTGTGCCACTTTTTTCGGTAGAAGCGCCCTCGTCTCTTATTGGAACGTCGAGCCTTATTTGCATACCGCGTATCAGTCCGTCTATTCCTCTTACCGGGATAAGTATCCCTGCTGTTTTGGAATAAAACTTTACCGTCCATTCTCCGTTCTTTACATAAAATCCCGGAACGCCTTCAAGCGTACAGCCTTTTTCACGAAGCATCCTCGCTATTTTCTTACACTTGTAAAAGGGAGGTGTGCTTCGGTATTCAAGCTCATCTATCTGCTCGTCAGTAAGTCCTCGTACCTCTGTGAGATGCCGTCTGTGTGTCTTGGATAACGTAAGCAAACTGAGCATCGTTGAAAGCGTTTTATGTACCGTTTGAATGTCTGCGAGCTTTGATTGTACCGCAAACTCCTGCTCACGTGGAGCAGGAGCTACGGTGTCGCAGTAACTTTCGGAGAATTCACCGTTTTGCAAGCTATCGCAGATCTCACGATAGGCATCAGCCGTACTTATATGGTTTATTCTTGCATATAAAGCAAGCATACCGCCGTGCTCACCGCAGTAATTACAACGCCAAGCATCTTTTTCAGTGTTTATGCTCATTTTGCCTCGTTTGTCTCCGCAAATAGGACAGTCGTAATAACCGCCGCTGGCATGTGGGCGGCGCATTTTCAAATGTAGAAGCTCTGCCACATCCAAAATATTGAATGGAAAATCGTGTGATCTGTTCATCAGAATCCCCCCTTTCTGTTTAAAGTGAGTGATTATGCGGCTTGATTTTCAGTGAGTTTAAGAACGATAGTTGCTGCGGCACGGAGAACGTTATCGTCTCCGGTATATCCGCTTACATACCATTTGAGCGACGGTCTGCGTCTTTCTGCAACCTGTCCGAGAGTCCAACCCTTACAAGAGCCTACGGGAGCAATATAATTTTTTGCTTCTTCGTTTGTCATAACAGCGCAGATTTCTTCAACCGACATACTTTTATTGTAAGGCAGGGAAGTGTCTTCCTCGCGTATTTCCGTAACCTCTTGCACCGGAGTCTCAACTACGGGAGCAGTTGCTACTTTCGCAGGCGCTTCTGCAACAGGCTGTGCTGTCGTTGCTTCAGAGGTTTGCGGGGTGATTATGACTTCGGGCTGAGGCTTTGCAATCTCTTCAGTTGCTTTTGCCACAGGCTGCGGAGTTTGCTCTGCAACGGGTGTGATTTTTTCTTTGGGTTTTATTTCAATTTTTTCTTCTACTTTTACAGTAGGTGTTGCATCTGTCTGCGGTGCGCTGACGTTGGGTGTGTTTGCGGTGTTTACAGGAGCAAACTGAATACCAAAGCCTGCCGAAGAAAGTGCCTCATCTTCTGCATGGTGTTGTGCTAACTCAACGTAGAGTCCTCCCGGAGAGCTATCCTTGTATGTCTGGGCAGTAAAGCTGGATACATAATTTGTATCATTTTTGTCCAAATATACCCTTGCTTCAATAATGGCGAGTTGGTCGGTGATTTTGAGGGCTGAAAGCTTTATTCTTCCGTTGGGATATTTCATTCTGAACCAAAGCTTTTTCACCTTAAGGTCAAGCTTGGGACCGTCCTTTGTCTTACGAAGAAATCTCGTAGGATCAAAGCCATTTACTCGGTTTAACTCGGATATTACGGGAACTGCGTTATACATTGTGTTAGTTTCATTCATTTTCTAAATCTCCTCTCATAAATAAAATAAGAGCTATTTCTGTTGTCCTTACAAAAATAACTCGATCATTATAAATTTTAATTTTTTTCGCTTTCATAAGCGCTCATATACTTATTGATACGCTCACCGAGCAGGGTGTTACGAACACCCGTGTCATTCTTGTGTATCGCCATAAACAGCATACCTTTTTCTCCTACGAGGATAACGCGACGCTTAGCGCGTGTAATTGCCGTATAGACGAGATTACGCCGGAGCATAATCGCGTGGCTTCTAAGAATAGGAATGATAACGACGTCATACTCACTTCCTTGCGACTTGTGAATCGTAGTGGCGTAGGCGATCTCAACATTGCCCATATCCTCCATACCGTATTCCACAACGCGGTCGGTGCCGAAGTCTATCGTTACCTTCATTTCATTCTTATCGTCAACTTCGATCTTACGTATAAATCCGATATCGCCGTTGGACGCTTTTGCATTGTTCTTGTTCTGCATTACCTTGTCGCCTACACGGAAGTAGCGGCTGCCGATCTTGAGGTCGGGAATATCCTCGTCCTCGGGAGGATTGACGAGCTCACGAATGGTTCTGTTGAGCTGTTCAACCGCTGCCAGTCCCTCAGCCCTGAAGGGTGAGAGTATCTGTACCTTTTCGATTCCGAATTTCTTTACAAGGTCGCAGAATTGGTTGCATATAATGTCTGCCGCCTCTTCCTGTGTCTTGCATTTCAGAAATAGGAAATCGTCACCGTAATACAGATTGGTGCTGTCCTCGTTGATGGCTTTCGCATTGTGCGCGATAAGGCTGTCTTGCTTTTGACGGAAGATCTCGTTAAGAATGGTTACGGGAATTCTGCCGCAGTTGATAAGCTCACGAAAAACGTCTCCCGCGCCTACACTCTGAAGCTGATCTACGTCGCCTACCAAGATAACCTTTGTTCCCGGTCTTATACGGGAGAAAAAGTGATTGGCAAGCCACATATCGATCATAGAACTCTCGTCCACGATAATGAGATCCGCGTCAAGCGGTTCTTTCTTTTTGTCCTTAACGTATCCGCTGTCACCGAGCAATCCCAAAAGACTGTGAAGTGTCTTGGCGTCATTTCTGCCCGTACTCTCAGCCATTCGTCTGCTCGCTCGTCCCGTAGGTGCCGCAAGCATGATCTTTTTCGACGGATAGAGTCTACCGAATACCTCGATAATTGCTCGAAGAACGGTTGTCTTACCTGTACCGGGAGAACCCGTGATGATAGAAAGATTACTGCGGAACGCCATATAGACTGCCTCGCTCTGACGTTGGGAGAGAGCAATTCCAAGATTCTTCCGTATGCTTTCCAGAATAGCTGTAATATCTACG
>JAZQTY010000042.1:0-2609 GCA_045631025.1 Eubacteriales bacterium | reverse complement strand
CTTTTTTTGTGTAGATGTTATTTCAACCATTATTTTCTACGTCAAATTAAAAAATATAGCCGATAACTCATCTATTCAAAACGTCACATTTTCCAACGCTTGAATACAATGCAATTATTTTGTATCAAAATTACAGTCATTCGCCAAAAACAAGGGATATCCCCAAAGGGATATCCCTTATTTTTATCGAAGTCGAGCTTTGACAGAGCGCCGTTTGCGAGCACTCGCGGTGCGGTTTCTTCAAAATCAGCTTCTGTAACTCAAATTTCAATATTACAAAAGCTATTGAAAAATCGGTCGAATCGTGCTATAATATAAATAATGACAAAGGTCGGTATCACGTTATACTTTTTTATTTAAGAGGTCATATATGTATTACAGACACAATTTGGATTATAAGTATCCCGAGCGCAGTGACGAGCATATGATAGAGGTCAAGCATTTGCGAGATACAAATTTTGACGTAAACTATCCGTATCTTGACAAAAGCTTCGGCTATAAGCTCGTTAGAAGCATATATTGGCTTTTGGTTACGGTAATCGTTTTCCCGCTTATGCGCATTACCCACGGGCTCCGTATTTACGGCAAGGAAAACCTAAAGAAGCATAAGGCGGAGCTGAAGGGCGGAGCGATTACTATTTCAAACCACGTGTTTTACTGGGATTATCTTGCCGTCCTAAAGGCGATACGCCCGCGTCTTGCGTATTTCCCCGCATGGAAAACCAATTTTGAGGGCTCGAACGCAGGGCTGATCAGAATGTCCGGAGGTATTCCCATACCCGATAACGACCTGCGCGCCATGGTCAAATTCAATCGCGCCATAGAGGAAGTGCTTAAGAGCGGCAAGTGGCTGCATTTTTATCCCGAGGGCTCAATGTGGCTCTTTTATCCCGATATCAGACCGTTCAAGAAGGCGGTATTTTCATACGCCGTTAAGTTTGATAAGCCAATAGTTCCCATTACTATGTCCTTTAGACCGCGCAAGGGAATAATGAAGCTTTTTTCCAAGAAGCCGAGAGTTGACTTACATATAGGCGAGCCGCTTTATTACAATAAGGACCTACCCAAGAGGGAGGCGGAGGAGGACCTTCGCGCAAGGGCATATCACGTTATGCAGGTTATGAACGGAATAAATCCGGGAGATCCAACCTACAACGTTGATCAGAATATAGCTAATTACAAAAAAACGATGTGATCTGCAAATAAAAAGCTCCAATTACGTATTTTTACGGTTTTGGAGCTTTTTGCTTAAAAAGCATTGACAAAATACGAGTGCTGTGATATAATAACCGTCGATGAGGGAGTAGCGAGCGCGAAAAACGCGTAGCAAGTCAACATACTGACCTAAACGGTCTGGCTTGCTTTAAATTGCGAGACTCATGTATCGGTGATTTTGCCGTGCATGGAGTCCATTCGTCAGACGCCAAGTACGGTACGCCGCGCTTGGATTTTTTTATTTCTGTTTTTGTTTAGGAGAGAAAAAATGACTGTTAATTTCCCTACGGAGTTTACGTTTTATTTTAACAGCGCCCTCATTGGCGTAGGACTTGCTATGGACGCATTTTCGGTTTCACTCGCAAACGGACTTAACGAGCCGTCGATGAAAAAGGGCAAGATGTGCGGCGTTGCGGGAATGTTTGCCTTTTTTCAGGCGCTCATGCCCGTGATAGGCTGGGTTTGCGTTCATACCGTAGTGCAGTATTTTCAGGTGTTTGAGAAATTTATCCCATGGATAGCGTTGGCACTTCTCGGAGCGATCGGCGGTAAGATGCTTTACGAAGGAATTACCTGTGAGGTTAGTGAAGTTTGTAATATTAAAAAGATTGGCTTCTGGGCGCTCGTGGTGCAGGGAATAGCAACGTCGATCGACGCCTTGTCGGTAGGCTTTACAATATCCGAATACGATTGGTTTTCGGCGATTCTCTCTGCGGTTATAATTGCTCTCGTTACGTTCGGGATATGCCTTGGCGGAATTGCTATCGGCAAAAAGGCGGGAACGCGTCTTGCAGGCAAAGCGGGTATACTCGGCGGAGCAATTCTCATATTTATCGGACTTGAAATATTTATCACAAGCTGGTTTTAAATAAAAAAGCATCGGATTCATTTGCGAGATACTCTTAACGGAAAAATTACAAGCACAAAAATTTCGGCAGAGAAGTTGTTTTCTCTGCCGATTTGTGTTATAATGGGGTGGGTGATGAAAATGGATGATAAAAACAAATTGCCGAAACGAAAACATACTCGTCTTGACAATTATGATTACAGTTCTGCAGGCGCATATTTTGTAACGATATGCACACAAAACAGACAGTGCGTGCTATCGCGTATCGTAGGGCGGGGGCTTGCTCCCGCCGAAACAACCGAGTTAGAATACACATTATTCGGAGAGATTGCAGAGAAACAATTATTCTTGCTGGAAGACCGGTTTCCGTATCTTGCGGTTGACAAATATGTAATCATGCCTAACCATATACACGCAATTATGATTTTGAATGGTGAAGCAGAGGGAGCAAGCCCCCGCCCTACGATCACGGGTATCGTTTTCGCGTATAAATCGTTAACCTCTAAAGAATGTAAAAAGAACGGATTGAGCGTAAAATTGTTTCAAA
>JAZQTY010000041.1:0-2969 GCA_045631025.1 Eubacteriales bacterium | reverse complement strand
ATTCGCGCCTATCGCGTCTCCAAGGACCTTAAATGGACGTATTCCGGCAAGTACGGCGAGCTTGATATAACCGTCAATCTCTCAAAGCCCGAAAAGGACCCCAAGGCTATCGCCGCTGCCAAGCTTCTGCCCCAGAGCGGTTACCCCAAGTGCCTTCTCTGTCCGCAGAACGAGGGCTATTACGGTAACGCCGCAAAGCCCGCGCGCGAGACTCTGCGCCTTATCCCGCTTGATCTGTCGGGCAATAAGTGGTATATGCAGTATTCCCCCTACGTTTACTACAACGAGCACTGCATCGTTCTCTCTCACGACCATACTCCCATGAAGATATACCGCAATACCTTCGAGAGAGCGCTTGACTTCGTTGAGCAGTTCCCGCACTATTTCGTGGGCTCTAACGCCGACCTGCCCATCGTAGGCGGCTCAATTCTCTCGCACGACCATATGCAGGGCGGTAATTACACCTTCGCTATGGCAAAGGCGCCTATCTTCGCAAACGTAAGCTTCAAGGGATACGACGACGTAGAGGCAGGACTCGTTGAGTGGCCCATGTCCGTCATAAGACTGCGCGGCGCCGATAAGGCTCGCCTCGTTGACCTTGCCGATAAGATTCTCGGAGCTTGGAGAGGCTACACCGATGCCGATGCGTTCGTGTTCGCAGAAACGGACGGCGAGCCCCACAATACGATAACGCCCATAGCTCGCGTTGCAAACGGTAAGTTTGAGCTTGATCTCGTCCTTCGTAACAATATAACGACCGAGGAGCATCCTCTCGGCGTTTACCACCCCCACGCGGACGTACACCACATAAAGAAAGAAAATATCGGACTTATCGAGGTCATGGGACTTGCAGTTCTTCCCGCAAGACTCCGTGACGAGATTGCCCTTATGTGCGAGTATATCGCAGACGGACGCGATTTTGCTGACAACGCGGATATCGAAAAGCATAAGGAGTGGTTCGAGTCCATAAAGGGCAAGTACACATTCACCAAGGAAAATACCGAGGCTATACTCAAGGAGGAGATAGGCGCGGTATTCCAGAGAGTGCTTGAGGATGCAGGCGTTTACAAGCGCACACCGGACGGCGAGGCGGCATTCCTTAAATTTATTGACAGCGTAAATAAAAACTAATTTTTTGGAGGAATATTATGGCAAAGCGCGTTATTACGATCGCACGCGGATTTGGAAGCGGCGGTAGAACCATCGGAAAGCTGTTGGCTAAAAGACTTGACGTTGACTATTACAACGACGACCTCATTAAGCTCGCGTCCGAGGAAAGCGGAATAAATCTTGAGCTTTTCGGAAAGGCAGACGAGCGAGTTAAAACCAATCTTTTTAAAAGATATAAGCGCAGCTACGGCGAATGGGTGCTTTCCCCCGACAGCGATCAGTTCGTTTCAAACGACAACCTCTTCAATTATCAGGCAAAGATAATCCGCGAGGTTGCGGATAAATCTCCCTGCGTAATCATTGGCAGATGCTCCGACTACATTCTCCGCGACCGCGAGGACGTCGCGCGTATATTTGTTTACGCGGATAAGCCTACTTGCATAGGTCACGTAACCGATCTCTACGGTATGAAGGAGTCCGACGCAATAAAGAAGATCGAGTCGATAGATAAGGCGCGCGCGATATATTATAAGTATTATACCAACCGCGAGTGGAGCGACGTAAGCAACTACGACCTTTGCCTTAATACGTCCAATATATCCTTCGATAAGGCAGTCGATATAATCTGCGATTACCTCAAAAATTTTGAATAATTCTGCTCCGACGGAATAAAACGGAATAAATATGAAAGCCGCTCTTGCTGTTTTTTAAAAATAGCGAGGGCGGCTGTTTCTGCGTTTTGTATATTATTTCCATTTTTTACCAATATTTTTCGTTTCTTTTGCTAATTGGAAATTTTTGTAAATATCTTGAAATTTTTACCAAAATATGGTAAAATATCAGCATCAAAGAAATACACGGAGGATAAAAATGGAAAATTCAATTAAAATCTTGATTGCTGACGAAAATTCAGCGCAAAGGCAGTCACTTATCAACGAGCTGCGTCGAGCAGGATACACAAATATCGAGGTTGCGCTCAACGGCGAGGAGGCTCTTATCAAAATAGACCGCTTCCATCCCGACGTTGCCATAATCGACGTTTGGCTCTCAAAGCTTGACGGTATAGGCGTAATACGCAACAGCAAAAATCTCAACTTCGGGCAGGACAAGGCGCCTGCTTTCATCGTAGTCTCAATGGTTTCGAGCCAAAGCGCGTTTTTGGAGGCGACAGGCGCGGGAGCAGACCTTTGCCTACTCAAGCCCTACAATATCGAAAGTCTTTGCTCACACATATCCTCGCTTCATAAAAATCGTTTTTCATCAGCTTCAGCGACGGCGGTCAGCGAGACCAGCGCAGAGGATCGCACCCCCGACATTGAAACGCAGGTCACCAAGATAATACATCAGATAGGCGTTCCGGCGCACATAAAGGGCTATCAGTATCTCCGCACGGCAATACTCCTCACCGTAAAGGACTCGGATATTATAAATTCCGTCACCAAAATTCTCTATCCGTCCGTGGCGAAGAAATACCAAACGACGACAAGCCGCGTCGAACGCGCTATCCGTCACGCAATCGAGGTCGCGTGGGACAGGGGAGATGTTGATACGCTCAATTCCTATTTCGGCTATACCATTCAAAACAACCGTGGCAAGCCCACCAATTCGGAATTTATCGCTATGATCGCGGATAATCTGCGCTTGCAGTATAAGCTGTATTAAAAAGCAGCCTGCATACACCGTTGCGGGAGGATATTATCCTCCCGCAAGACAAAACGCAATAAATCAAGAAAATTGCCTTGAACGCGGCTCATTCTAACGATAAGCCTTCCCCTGTGGGGAAGGGGGACCGCTTGCGGTGGATGAGGAGATCGGTGTATTAAAAACCAACCACCGCGTAAGCGATAATATAAGCTTGT
>JAZQTY010000040.1:0-5703 GCA_045631025.1 Eubacteriales bacterium | reverse complement strand
GTTTTTCAGAACGCTTATGAAGGTCGTTGCCGCGCCCGATCTTATTGCTACGGGCTTTAAGTGTAAAAAGGTGGGTATGGAGCGACTCGGCAAAAATGAGCCTGCGCTTATTTTAATGAATCATTCCAGCTTTATCGACCTTGAAATCGCCGCGAGCGTGCTTTATCCTCGTCCGCTCAATATCGTCGCAACGCTTGACGCCTTTATTGGGAAGGCGTGGCTTATGCGTCAGATAGGCTGTATTCCGACGAGAAAATTCGTAATTGATCTCGGACTTATTAAGGATATTACGCGTTGTATAAAGAAAAATAAAAGCTCCGTGCTTATGTATCCCGAGGCGGGATACAGCTTTGACGGCACGAGCACGACTCTCCCCGATTCACTCGGAAAGTTCGTAAAGATGCTCGGCGCGCCTCTCGTAATGCTCGAAACTCGCGGCGCTTTTCACCGTCAGCCGCTTTACAATAATCTTCATAAGCGTAAGGTAAAGGTGTCGGCAGAGCTTCGCTACGTTCTTTCTCCCGAGGAAATAAGTAATATGTCGGCAGAACAGATAAGCGAGGTTATCGCTCGTGAGTTCTCCTTTGATAACTTCAAGTGGCAACAGGAAAATAAAATCAAGGTCGACGAGTCGTTTCGCGCAGAGGGGCTTGAGCGATTGCTTTATAAATGCCCGAGTTGTAAAGAGGAGGGACGAATGGAGGGACGGGGAATACACCTTACCTGTCACGCCTGCTCTAAAAAATGGGAGCTTACCGAATACGGATTTATGAAGGCGACCGAGGGAGAGACCGAGTTTCCTCACGTCCCCGATTGGTACGCATGGGAGAGGGAATGTGTAAAGCGTGAGCTTGAGAACGGCGAATACGGCTTTTGTGAGCCTGTTGACATTTACATGATAGTCAACGCAAAGGGTGTTTATAACGTCGGTAAGGGCGAGCTTTCTCACGGCAAGGACGGTTTTCGTCTGACGGGCTGTGACGGAAAGCTTGAATACGTCCAGAATTCCGTCTCGCTCTATACTCTCAATTCCGATTTTTATTGGTACAGTATAGGTGACGTTATAGGCATAGGGAATCACACCGCGCTGTACTATTGCTTACCTACGGAGAATAAGGCGGTCGTAACCAAGGCGCGCCTTGCGACCGAGGAGATATTCAAGGAAATAAAGGGCGTAAAAGGATAAGTCGTAATTAAAATACCGAAAGGCGGAAGTTCAAACGAACTTCCGCCTTTCGTATCCTTATTTGATCTCCGCAATTTGACGCTTGCGGCGATTAAACAAGACGATTTATGTCAATTTTGTATTGTTTAACGTACAGATTTTTATATTGACAACTCTTGCTTCGCATTGTATAATTAAAGTAGTTCTGAAAATCATAGTGAAGGATTGCAATTAGAAAGAAGGAACGCTGAAATGAAACGAATTTTATCTTTTTTGCTGGCACTCGTTACGCTTATCCCTTTGCTGGCAGCTTGTCATACGAATCCGACGGATGGCTCGATCTCAACCGAGGAAGAAACTAATTTCGAGACAACGCGTCAGGGGCCGTATCTCATAATCAACGGCGTTGACGTTTCGGAATTCAAGATTCTTAAGGAATACGACGAATTTGACGAGGTGTACCAAGCACTCGGAGACGCCGTTTTCGCTTTTTGCGGCGAGCGCCTTGAGGTGACTGAACGTACGGACAGCCAATATCTGATCCGCATCGTGGAGGATTTTTCGCTTCTTCCCAACGAATATTGTATTCGTGTTTCGGAGGGAGAGCTTCGCCTTGGCGTGTTCTGTAGCAGCTTTACGGATGCGGTTGAGATGGCGCAGGCTTTACTTATCGAAAGATTGACTGGCGACGCGCTCCTTGAGTGGGAGAACGGCTATTTCGAAAAGGGAAGCTTTGAGCAGAGCGTAACTCCGTATACGTCCGTTAACGGTAACGGCTCTATTCGCCTCTATGGTGGAACGGACAAGGACCCGTTGACTTACGTAGATAAAACCTCCACGGTTTGCACGAAGGAGGATCGCATCACGTTCCGCCTTGCTTGCGTTGCGGGAGATAAACTCGTGAGCGTGCCATGGATCAAGTACGAGATGTACGATGAAGCTACGGGTAAAAGCGAAAGCGGATATTTGGATGCGAGCACGGGAACGGCGAGCTATACGCACAAAACCTCCGGCATAGCAGGAGCGGTGTATTTCAATGCCACGGCTTGCGACAAAAATAAGCAGCCGATCAAGCGATTGTTTGCAACAGCCATCGACGATTCTTTCCATTACAGAGGATCAGCGGTTGTCAATATGGAAAAAGTTACCATGTCGGCGAAGGTTCCCGACGATTTTGATAGCTTCTGGCAGTCTCAAGTGGATGCGCTCTACAAGGAAGAAATAAAAATTCTTAAAATGACCGAAAAGTCAAGCACTCAAAGCGGCTTTAAGCTTTTTTACGTTGAGTTGAGATGCAACGTATATAGCGGAGAAACCGACGGTATCGTTTCGGGATATCTGACTTACCCTACGAATGCTTCTGCCACCTCGCAAATTGATCTGCGAGTGGGCTATAAGGGATACGGCTTTCTTCCTGCCGAGCCGCAATACTATGATAATGCCGCAACCTTCAGCGTTTGTGCCCACAGCATAGACTGTGAACGGGCAAAGTCCGATTCCGCATATTTGGAGCAAGAGGAAGCGAAGGATACGATTTATAACGAAAACGCCAACTCCAACCGAGAAACCGTTTATTTCCGCGGCATGATCCTGCGAGATTTGCAGGCATCAAGGTTTATGGTGGAATATTTTGGAGAAAAGGGTATTGGAAACGGCAAGGGCAAGGGACTTTGGAACGGCAAAAATTTCATTGCCGAGGGCGGAAGTCAGGGCGCGTTCCAATCCATAGCGGTAGCTGCTTTGGATAAGAACATCACCTATCTTGAGATTTCCAGACCGTGGATGAGTGATGTCAAATGCGCAAACAAGCGCAAGCAGGGAGCGTTTATGACTTACAAGGCGGCGCTTGAGTACTACGATACCACCTCTTTTGCACATCTGATTACCTGCAAGACCGACGTTGCGGTGTCACTTGGAGACGCAACGGCTCCCGTGTCGGGAATCTTGTCCTTTTATAACGCGTTGACCTGCGAGAAGAAACTGATCTGCTCTCAAAACGCGTCTCACATGACCAAGATTCAAACGAGTGTGACTCGAATATACAACTGAACGGTGCAGAGCGGTCGTGACCAAGGCACGCCTTGCAACCAAGGAGATATTCAAGGATAAAAAGTGTGTAAAAGAATAAGACACAAAGTAAAACACGAAAGACGGCAGTTCAAACGAACTGCCGTCTTTCGCATCTTTAATCGATTTGTATATCCTCTAATACTTGTATTGAATGCTTGCGTTTTTCTTTTTTTACTGCAAATATTACGAATATCGCTCCTACTGCGGCTGTCATTATCCAGCTTATGGGATAGGTGACGTAAATGCATTGAGGCGTTTCGATTACTTTGAACACCGTGTAAATCCAAACGACGCGAAAACCGCAGGCAAATATAAGACTTATTACCGCCGCGGAAACGGATCTTCCCATTCCTCTCAATGTACCGCTCATTATCTCCATAATACCGCACAAAAAATAAGGAACGATAAGCATATTAAATCTGGTGCTTGCAGCCTCGAGAACAGCCGCGTTGTCGGAGATATAGAGCTTTAATATGTAATCTCCGAAAAGGAAGCCTGCGGACGATAAAACAACGGCAGTTAAAAGCACGCCTGCTATTGACGCTCCGATTATCCGTTTTATGTCGTTGAATCTTTTAGCTCCTACCGACTGCCCGACGAAGGTTAGCGTAGCATCGTAAAAGGAGCGATAAATTACGTAGTATATTCCCTCGACGTTTGCAGCTGCGGCACTTCCCGCGACGATGACTTTTCCGAAAGAATTTATGGAGGACTGCAAAATTACGTTCGAGAATGAGAATAGAGTTCCTTGAATACCGGACGGAATACCTATGAGGAGAAGCTTTTTTAGTTTTTTCTTATCTATTGAAAGCTTGCGCAGGGATAGACGAAGCGGTCCTTTTACCTTTCTTAAATATAAGAGAGCCATAAGTGCCGAAATAAATTGCGACACGATAGTGCCGATAGCTACTCCCGCAACGCCTATACCGACGCCGACTACCAACAAAAGGTTAAGTAAAACGTTTGCGAGTCCTGCCACCGTAAGAAAAATAAGCGGTCTTTTTGAGTCTCCTGCGGCGCGGATCATTGCCGATACGTAGTTATACATTATTGAAGCGGGAGCGCCTATAAAAATTATTCTCACGTAAAGAGACGCAAGCGGAAGAACGTCGTCCGGAGTTCCCATAAGCTTAAGTAGCTGCGGCGCGAGGAAAAATCCGAGGACGGCGACGAAAGCACCGAGAATAAGCGCTAAAAGAACAGAGGTGTGTACCGATTTTTGAACGTCATCGTCGTCCTTCGCTCCGATTCCGTGCGCTACGCAAACCCCCGCACCCACGGAAAGTCCCATGAAAAGACCGAGTATAAGATTCGTCAGAGAGCCCGTGCTGCCGACTGCGGCAAGAGCTGCTTCTCCCTCAAACCTTCCGACTACCATTAGGTCAACGGCGTTGTAAAGCGTCTGCATTACTCCCGTGAGCATCAAGGGCAAGGAAAACAGAATTATTCTTTTGAAGTATGGCTGTCTTTTTTTACTTGCTTGATTCATGCAGCGCTCCTTGATTTTTTGAACTTTTATAATTATATCACTCTTGTATGAAAAGTCAATAGAATTTTGAAATTAAACGTAAAAAACGTCAACTCAAAATTATTACGACAGTTTTGAAATTTGTTTTTAAAACAGAACTGTTTTTTTGATTTAATGTTTTGAATGTGATTGACAAATACGGTAAATTTTGATACAATATATTTATATTATTTACTGACTGATATTAAACGTCAAGGAGGAACTTTTATGCAGTTGTCATTTGAGCAAATTAAGAAAATCACCGTAGGTGCGGTACATATGGAAAGCGTCGACGGAGAAATGCGCTTTTTTAAGTATTTTCCCTATATGATTCCAATGTGGGCAGAGCTGAATCCGGCGTTTGAGGAGAGGGTAAAAACCACTACGGGAATTCGTTTTGATTTCCATACGAATTCAAAGCATATGAGCTTGGGAATCGAAAAGCCGGCAAAATTTGAAATTTATATTGACGGTATTTTCAGATACACTATGAAGGAAGTGGACAGCCTGTCGTTTGATATCACCAATCCTCGCGGAGAGCCCGTTGAGGACGCTCACGTTACGGTTTATTTTCCTTCCCACAAGATAGGCAGGGTGAAATCTCTTGAGCTTGACGATGGGGCGTACGTAAGACCTCATACGTTCGACAGAAAAATACTTTTCGTTGGCGACTCTATAACGCAGGGCTGGGAGTCCGGCTTTGACTCGCTTTCGTTTGCCAACAAGGTATCAAGATATTTTAACGCGGAAAGCGTAATACAAGGCGTTGGCGGCGCTTGCTTCTTCCCGGAGTTTCTTGAGCCGCTGCCCATGGATTTCGATTGGGTTGTCGTTGGTTACGGAACGAACGACTTTGACCGTCGCAAGGAATTTGATGAATTTAACGCCCATATGTGTGAATATATGTCGAAGCTTGCACGACTCTACGGAGACAAAAAGGTGTTCGTTATTTCTCCCATAT
>JAZQTY010000039.1:0-3864 GCA_045631025.1 Eubacteriales bacterium | reverse complement strand
ACGAGCTGCTAACCGCGCTTGGATTGATTTAATAGAAAAAATTCAGTTATAAAACCCGCCCCCGATTTCGTAACCACAACGAAATCGGGGGATTCTTTTTATTGTTTTTTATCTGCGAGTCCACGCATATTCGGGCCATCTGACTGTAAGATACGTAGCATTCATTTGGCTATCTGAAAGCGTAATATCAAACGTTTCACCCTCACTTTCAATACACTCCCAGCCGTCGAGGCACTCAAAGTCTGCCGAGACAAGAGAGTTACAGCGCATAAACGCATTGGCACCTATATATGTCATTGCTTCCGGAATATATATCGAGCCTAACGACTCACAGCCATAAAACGCTCTGCCTCCGATGCTTCTAAGGGTTTGAGGAATATCAATTACATCCAACATCCTACAACCGTAAAACGCCTCATCACCTATTTCCTCAACACCGTACGGCAGAGAAATATTACGAAGCTCCTCACAAAGCATAAACGCTCTGTCCTCTATTTCGGTAAGATTGCCGTTATTGAGATGTACGGTCTGCAGCTTTTTGCAGCCGTAGAAGGCTCCCTCGCCTATTTCCTCTATATCACCGTGTATCTCAACATGATCCATATTGTAGCAGCCCGCAAACGCATAATCGTCTATTTCGGTAAGTGTTTCGGGCAAAACGACTCTCGTAATATTATATCCCATATTTCCAAAATCGAGAGCACCTGCAATTTCGGCATCCTCCTTTGCTACGCTGTTCTTAAAGGAGTCAAAATCGCTCTTACAATCCGTAACCGTATATCCCGCGTATTCCTCAAGCAGCTCCGAAAGCACTGCAAGCTCGTCGAGCGTCGTGCTTTGATCGAGAACGTAAACGGCAACCGCCTTTGTAACGGGATAGCTTGCTTGCATCTCCTGACGTATCTCGTCGCTTACTGTACTTTCAGGGTCCTGAAGCGCATAGTAAGACATTACCTTTTGGTAATTAAACTGTCCTGCGGTATCGTTTCCAAGCCCTTCACGCAGATTATCAAGAAGAATCTCGAAGGTTTCCTTATCGAGTATTCTCGGCACGTTGGGATAGAGCAAAAAGTCACTGTTTCCAATCTCCGTAACGACGTCCCCGTCGGGCGAACGCGAGGGAATCTCAATTTCAATTTGACTAAAGCTCGTTATACTTGAGCCAATCGAAGGATTAATAATTACAGCATCGTTGCCGTTTATCACACCTTCCGAGGGATTGATAACGATGACGTCATTATTACCCGAAAAATATTTATCGGCAACAGAATAACCGTCGGCGCTTGTGCGCTCGATCTTTTCAACCTTGGTAACTGCCATTAAACTGATACTGTTGATCCTTACGGTTACTTCGCATGTGCCGTCACCGTTTGAAATATAATTCAAGGTATAAGGCTCAACGGCTTGAATATCGCCTTGAATATCGAAAATATCTTCGTTTTCCTCATCATTGTTGCCAAAAAGATTATCGAGTCCAACGAAATTTCCTTCCTCGTCGAAAAAGCCGTATTTTAAGAAATCGCAAGAGGTAAGCGAAAGAGTAAGCGCAAGTATACAAGCCAAAGCTATTGCAAGAGTCTTAATTTTTTTCATCTTGTTTCTCCTTTTTTCCGTTCTTTATTCTGTGTATAAGATAAAATACGAGTGTAAGTACAATTCCTGCAATTATTGCAAATACGAGGTTGAGTACTACGGTGAGTATAAACGTCACAAGTAAAACGAGAATATCTCCAATTCTTCGGGATTTGCAAATTCTTACGAATTCGCGCCATTCACTCATATTATATGCAACGAGAAAGAGTATCGCCGCAATTATAGGCATGGGAATAAGCTTTGCCACAGGCATAAGCACTACCAAAAACAGTACTATAACCAACGCGTGAACGATTCCCGCTATTGGAGTGCGTCCGCCGTTTTTAACGTTTGCCGCCGTTCTTGCGATTGCGCCCGTTGCGGGAATACCGCCGAAAAGTCCCGAGCAGATATTACCTGCTCCCTGCGCTATAAGCTCGGTATTGGAGTTATGCTTATCTCCTACCATCTTGTCGGAGACAACGCAGGACAAAAGCGACTCGATGGCGGCAAGTATCGCGATTGCAAATGCGTCCGGAATAACCGCGAGCACGGTTGCCCAGTTAAAGCTCGGCAACGACGGGATCGGGAATCCACCCTTAAGATCAGTATAAAGCGTTCCGATCGTAGGGGCTTTAAGCGGAGTAAACGCAACGACGAGTATTCCGACGATTACGGCAATAAGCGAACTGGGTATCTTCTTAAAAATCAAGGATACCCCGCCTCTCGTCCTTGAAGCGAGAACGTTCCAGCCGATAAGTATTATAAGTCCGATAGCGCCCACTACGAGCGACTTCCAATCAAGCGTAGTAAAATTCTTAATTATTTCAAGCGCCTTTTCACCCGCCTCAACAGGTCTTGCGCTACCGAAATCAAGCCCGAGAAAGTCCTTAATCTGACCTATAAGAATCGTAACGGCAACACCCGACGTAAAGCCGACGGTTATCGTATGAGGCATATATTTTATAAGAGAGCCTGCTCGGCAAAGTCCGAGTACTATGAGAATGATACCCGCCATAATCGTCGCAATGACGAGTCCTTCCATACCGCTCGAAGCGATAACCCCTGCAACTATGGTTGCAAAAGCGGCGGTAGGTCCTGAAATATTTACGTTGCTTCCGCCAAGCGCGGCAATAACGAGTCCCGCGATAGCCGCCGTATAAAGCCCCTGGGCGGGAGTCGCGCCTGATGCGATAGCCAAGGCAATCGAGAGCGGAAGCGCGATTATCGCGACGATAACGCCTGCGATAAGGTCGCTTAAAAACTTATTTTTGTTATATCCCTTAAATGTTGAAAAAAGCTTTGGTCTAAATATTTTCATATCAATGTCATACCCGAGGGCGGCTCTTCGCGCACCCTCGGGAGTGTTTCTTTATTTTAAATTTTTAAAACGCGATCTTGCTTTCAATATAAGCCTTAAGCTCGCTTACGGGAATTCTTACCTGCTCCATGGTATCTCTGTCACGAACGGTTACGCAACCGTCGGTCTCGGAGTCAAAGTCGTAGGTAATGCAAAGAGGAGTACCGATCTCGTCCTGACGGCGGTATCTCTTACCGATGGAGCCTGCCTCGTCGTAGTCAACGTTAAAATACTTGCAGAGGTCGTCAAATACCTTCTCTGCGCCCTCGGAAAGCTTCTTGGAAAGAGGAAGCACCGCTGCCTTGAAGGGAGCGAGGAACGGATGCAGGTGAAGCACCGTTCTTACGTCGTTCTTTTCTGCATCAATGACTTCTTCGTCGTAAGCGTCAACGAGGAATGCAAGAGCTACGCGGTCAGCTCCGAGCGAAGGCTCAACTACGTAAGGAACGTACTTTTCGTTGGTCTCGGGATCGAAGTACATCATATCCTTACCGCTGTGCTCTGCGTGCTGTGAAAGGTCATAATCGGTTCTGTCAGCAACGCCCCAAAGCTCGCCCCAGCCGAACGGGAACAGAAATTCAAAGTCGGTCGTTGCCTTGGAATAGAAGCAAAGCTCCTCTGCGCTATGGTCGCGAAGCTTGAGATTTTCCTGCGCGATGCCGAGATCCAGAAGGAACTTCTCGCAGCGGCTTCTCCAGTAGGAGAACCACTCCAGATCCGTGCCGGGCTTGCAGAAGAACTCCAGCTCCATCTGCTCGAACTCACGGGTACGGAAGGTGAAGTTACCGGGGCTGATCTCGTTACGGAAGGACTTACCAACCTGGCAGACACCGAAGGGCAGCTTGCGGCGGGTGGAACGCTGGACGTTCTGGAAATTGACGAAAATACCCTGAGCGGTCTCGGGACGCAGGTAAACGACGTTCTTGGCATCT
>JAZQTY010000038.1:0-5120 GCA_045631025.1 Eubacteriales bacterium | reverse complement strand
CGTTCGCCTTGTCAACGGAAGCGACGCGACCGCTTCTCTTTCTTGCACTCTCGAACGCAACGCGACCGATACGCTCGATCTCGTGCTCACTGTACGTCATCTCGTCGGTAGCGACCTTCTCGCCGTCAACGATCTCGGTTCTTCTCTTTCCGAAGTATATGCCGCCCGTAAGCTCGCGTACTATCATAAGGTCGATTCCGTTACCGACAATAGAGGGCTTGAGGGGAGAAGCATCTGCAAGCTGGGGAAAGAGCTTCGTAGGACGGAGATTTGCAAAGAGTCCAAGCTCGCTTCTTACTGCCAAGAGCGCCTTTTCGGGACGCACGGAGGGATCAACGTTATCCCATTTAGGTCCGCCCACAGCGCCGAGAAGAACACTGTCAGCCGCCTTACACTTTGCCATTCCCTCCTCGGTTATCGGCACGCCGTACTTATCTATACTGCAGCCGCCGATGTCTACCTCGGTGTAATTGAATTTGTGCGAATACTTCTCGCACACCGCGTCAAGGACCTTTATCGCCTGATCGACGATCTCGGGACCTATTCCGTCACCCTTAAGAACTGTAATATTCTTTTCCATTTAAATCACTTCTTTCCGATAGAGTTCATAAGACCGTCTGCCTTGATGATTTCCTTTACGAAATCGGGAAAAGGCTCTGCCTTGTATTGTTCGTTTCTTGTGTGGTTGGTGATAACGCCCGTGTCGAAATCGATCTCAACGTCGTCACCGCTCTGTATCTTTTCGCTTGCCTCGGGGCATTCAAGAATAGCAAGACCAATATTTATTGCGTTTCTGAAGAAAATTCTCGCAAAGGTCTTTGCTATAACGCAGGAAATTCCCGATTTCTTTATAGCGATGGGCGCGTGCTCTCTGGACGAGCCGCAACCGAAGTTGGCGCCGCCCACCATAATGTCGCCCTCCTTTACATTTTTGGTAAAGTCCTTATCAATATCCTCCATACAGTGCGATGCCAGCTCCTTATGGTCGGAGGTATTGAGATAGCGAGCGGGGATTATAACGTCGGTATCAATGTTATTGCCGTACTTATGTACGCTTCCTCTTGCATTCATCAGTGCTTACCTCCTTACTTAAGATCTCTCGGATCGCAAATTTTTCCCGCAACCGCGCTTGCCGCCGCAACTGCGGGGCTTGCAAGGTATATCTTGGACGTGATGTGTCCCATTCTTCCTACAAAGTTTCTGTTCGTAGTAGCAACCGCAACCTCGTCCTCTGCAAGGATTCCCATATAGCCGCCAAGGCAAGGGCCGCAGGTAGGAGTGGAAACGACACAACCCGCATCAATAAACGTATCGATGTATCCGCGCTTGATGCATTCCTTATAGATAGACTGCGTTGCGGGGATAATGATGCATCTTACTCCCTTTGCAACGTGCTTACCCTCAAATATTTCAGCCGCCGCCTGCATATCGGAAATTCTACCGTTGGTGCAAGAACCGATAACTACCTGATCGGGAACAATATCGGAAAGCTCACGAGCGTCCTTGGTATTCTCGGGAAGATGAGGACAAGCGACCGTCGGCTCAATAGCGCCGAGATCGATAACGTACGTTTCGTCGTACTCTGCATCCTCGTCTGCCTTATATACGGTAAACTCTCTGTTTACTCTGCCCTTTACGTATTCAAGCGTTACGTCGTCAACGTCGAATATGCCGTTTTTAGCGCCTGCCTCGATAGCCATATTCGCCATACAAAGCCTGTCGTCTATAGAAAGAGACGCAAGTCCCTCGCCCGTAAACTCCATAGAGCGGTAAAGCGCGCCGTCAACGCCAATCTTTCCTATTATATAAAGGATAACGTCCTTGCCCGAAACGAACGGACGAAGCTTGCCCGTAAGCTCGAACTTGATAGCGGACGGAACCTTGAACCAAGCCTCACCGGTCGCCATTCCTGCCGCCATATCAGTGCTTCCGACACCCGTCGAGAAAGCGCCGAGAGCGCCGTAGGTACACGTATGAGAGTCAGCACCTATAACAAGCTCTCCGGGGCCTACCAAGCCCTTTTCGGGAAGAAGTGCGTGCTCAATTCCCATATCTCCAACGTCATAGTAGTTGGAAATACCAAAGCACTTTGCAAAGGTACGGCACTGTTTACACTGTTGAGCCGCCTTTATGTCCTTGTTAGGTACAAAGTGGTCCATTACAAGAGCGATCTTGTCCTTGTCGAACACGCTCTCAAAGCCATTTTTCTTAAATTCGTTGATAGCAACGGGAGAGGTGATGTCGTTTCCGAGCACCAGATCAAGCTTTGCCATAATAAGCTGCCCCGCTCTTACGGACTCAAGTCCCGCGTGAGCCGCCAATATCTTCTGGGTCATTGTCATTCCCATGTCGATAAGCCTCCGTTTTTATAATTATTTTCCGATTTTTCTGTTTATAGCGCACATCAAAGCGCAGATGGACGAGGCGATAATATCGTCGTGTACGCCCGCGCCCCAAACGGTCTTACCGTCGCCAAAGGTAATACTTACGTACGTAACTGCCTTGGATGTAGAGCCCGAGGTAAGAGCATGCTCGGTATAGGTAAGGTTTGCGTAATCAATGCAAAGATGCTTCTTGATTGCGTTACTTACAGCGTCAAGACGTCCGTTACCCTCTGCGGATATATCGTAGGTCTCGCCGTTCTGGTTTATCGTAACTATCGCCTTAATGGTCTCTCCGCGACGAACGAAGTGGTAATCAACAAGCTCGACGGGCGCGTTGATACCAACGTATTCCTTTTGGAATATATCAAGCACCTCTGCGGGAGAAAGCTCCTTGTGCGAACGGTCGGAATATCCCTTAACGGTATATCCGACGTCCTCGCGCATCTTCGCGGGAAGAACGTAGCCGAAGTTGTGCTCAAGCAGATAGCCTATGCCGCCCTTACCCGACTGCGAGTTTATTCTTATTACGTCGCTCTCGTACTGTCTGCCGACGTCCGTGGGGTCGATGGGAAGATAAGGAACGGTCCAGTGCTCGCAGTCGCGCTCCTCGCGCCACTTCATACCCTTTGCGATAGCGTCCTGGTGCGAGCCCGAGAATGCGGCAAACACAAGCTTACCCGCATAAGGAGTTCTGTCGTAAACGGACATTCTCGTAACTCTCTCGTAAAGCTCGGTAACCGTAGGCATATCCGAGAAATCAAGCCCCGGATCAACGCCCTGCGCGAACATATTAAGTGCGATAGTAACGATATCTGCGTTACCCGTTCTCTCTCCGTTTCCGAAAAGAGTACCCTCAATTCTGTCACCGCCTGCAAGAAGTCCCATTTCCGCGTCAGCGACCGCACAGCCTCTGTCATTATGAGGATGCAAGGAAATGATAACGTTCTCACGGTATTTGAGGTTGTCGTTCATGTACTCGACCTGATTTGCGTAAACGTGAGGCATAGAGACCTGAACGGTTACGGGCAGGTTGATTATAACCTTTCTATCGGGAGTGGGCTGCCAAACGTCAAGCACCGCGTTGCATATCTCAAGCGCGAACTCGGGCTCCGTTCCCGTAAAGGACTCGGGAGAATACTCGTATCTGTAATTAACGCCCATCTCATCGCTGTATTTCTTAAAGAGCTTCGCACCGCTTACGGCGATATCAATAATTTCCTCTTTGGATCTTTTGAAAACCTGCTCGCGCTGTGCCACGGAGGTGGAATTATAAAGATGAACTATCGCGTTCTTCGCGCCCTTAAGGCTCTCAAATGTCTTTTTTATAATATGCTCTCTTGATTGCGTAAGCACCTGAACGGTGACGTCATCGGGAATGAGATCCTCCTCAATAAGAGTACGAAGGAATTTATATTCCGTTTCGGATGCCGCCGGGAAGCCTACCTCTATCTCCTTAAAGCCGATCTTTACGAGAAGCTTGAAGAACTCAAGCTTTTCCTCAAGGCTCATGGGGATAATGAGCGCTTGATTTCCGTCTCGCAGGTCAACGGAGCACCATACGGGGGGCTCTGTTATGTAGTTCTTCTCTGCCCACTTACCGCTTGAAGTGGGAGCGGGAAAATACTGTCTTGTATATTTATTGTAATTATTCATACCGTAATAACCTTTACTTAAAAATTCTTCATTATTGCGCCAACGTCAGCACTGCTTACAAGCTTCGCGTAACGTGCAAGCCAGCCGGTCTTTACGTTAGGCTCGGGAGAAACGTACTTTGCGCGTCTTGCATCAAGCTCCTCGTCACTTACAAGCACGTTTACGGATGCGTTAGGAATATCAATTTCGATAATATCGCCCTCCTCGATAAGCGCGATATTTCCGCCGTCAGCAGCCTCGGGAGAAACGTGTCCGATAGACGCGCCACGGCTCGCTCCGGAGAAGCGTCCGTCCGTTATGAGCGCGACGGTCTTATCAAGCTTCATTCCCGCGAGCGCGCTCGTGGGATTGAGCATTTCTCTCATTCCTGGACCGCCTTTAGGTCCTTCGTATCTTATAACGACGACGTCGCCGTCAACTATCTTACCCGAATAGATCGCGGCAATCGCCTCGTCCTCGGAGTTGAATACACGCGCTCTGCCGCTATGCTTGAGCATTTCGGGAGCAACCGCGCTTCTCTTAACTACGCAGCCCTTCTGCGCGATATTACCCCAGAGTATCTGTATTCCGCCCGTTTCGCTATACGGATTATCAATAGAGCGAATAGCGTTGTGATCCTTTATGTACGCGCCCTCTATGTTCTCGCCGAGAGTTTTGCCCGTAACGGTAAGAGCCGAGGTATCAAGCAAACCCTTCTTTACAAGCTCTGCCTGAACTGCGGGAATTCCGCCTGCGGCGTCAAGGTCCTGCATATGCGTCGAGCCTGCGGGAGCGAGGTGACAGAGGTTCGGAACCCTTGCGCTCATCTGATTAAAGAGATTGAGGTCAAGATGTACGCCCGCCTCGTTGGCGATAGCCAAGAGGTGAAGCACGCTGTTGGAGCTGCATCCGAGCGCCATATCGCAAGCAAGCGCGTTCTGAATGGATTTCTCGTTGATAATATCACGGGCGCAGATGTTCTTTCTTACAAGCTCCATAATAGCCATACCCGCGTGTTTAGCAAGAATGGTTCTCTTGTTGCTTACCGCGGGGATAGTGCCATTGCCGGGGAGCGCAATTCCAACCGCCTCGCAAAGGCAGTTC
>JAZQTY010000037.1:0-3693 GCA_045631025.1 Eubacteriales bacterium | reverse complement strand
CAATAAAGTATTGCCCATTTCGCATCGAGTAACGCCCCCATCGTCGGTTCTTCAAAAATAATCGCGCCTATCGTTCCCAAGACAGCGCAAACCGCAAACTGCCCCATCGAAAAGCGAAGCGGACGAGCATTTTTTCCAAGTCGGTCTATTACTACGACGTGCGCAGTCCAGAAAAACGCACCTATGAGCAAAAGCAGCTCACCTATGCCGAAGTAAAAGCCCTCGCCCGGACGGTAGCAAAGCAAAAACAGACCAAAGATAGCGCAAATTGCCCCTATTATTACGTTTATTCCCGTTTTTTGCTTAAAGAGCACGAAGCAAACGATAGGTATAAACACGGTATAAAGTCCCGTGATAAAGCCCGATATTCCGGCGCTTTTAGTATACTGTATTCCGTACTGCTGAAATATTGACGCCAAAAAGAGTATTACTCCCGTAATCAACGATGCGAAAGCAGTATCCTTCCTCTGCCGTGGCGTAGATCTGCCTTTTTCAAAAATCAGTATGACCGGGACGAGCGCAACGGTTGCAAGCAAAAAACGCGCTCCGCACATGGTAAGTGAGCCTATATAATTCGTTCCCGCAACCTGCGCAACGAATGCAAAGCCCCATATCATAGCCGTCAGCAAGAGCATTATCAAGGATATGATTCTGTTCTTCACTGATCCGTTCCCTCTTTGGAATCGGGAGAGTATTCAAGAATCGCGGTGAATATCTCCTTTTCCCTGTCGTAATACTTCTCCTTGCTGTTCTTTCCGCCCTTCCAGTTAGGCTCAAGAAGGCAGATCAAGGTATCCTCGGGAAGCACGCGAAGCGCAGAATAGCTCTCGTATATCTCGGTATCTCCAAGTCTTACGGCATACTCGTCCACCGCCCCCTCGGGGATATATCCAAGCACTGCGCCGACTCTGACTATTCGGTCAGCCTTACCGTCGCGGTCACTGTCAACCGAGCGAAGCTCACGGTAAAGCTCGGGCGAAATCAGCAATATAGAGCTCTCTCCCGTTTGTATGTAGTCGTAAAAATCGTTATACTGCTGGGTATTAAATGTTCTGTCTATCGAGTTTACCTTATGTCCCTCGGAATCGGTTTCCTTCTCAAGCGCCACGAGCTTTTCCTCGAGCAATACCCTATGAGTCATAAGTCCGATATTTTTTGCGCCGTCGTTATTATAGTCCTCGGGGGATACCGCCTCAAATACGCCGCAGATATTTTCTATCTCGCCGACCGACAGTTGAACGTCGCCTGCGTAGTGCAAAACGACGTCGTCCTCGTCGCTTGTGCACATCTGCAAGGTACATACCGTAAAAACGATAACCAAAAGAGCAATTCCTATCGTCGGCCACTTATAATGATACCAAAAATTATCCAGCCAGCCGAGAAAGCCGCCACTAACGGCTATTTCCCCGCCCTCCATCTTTTCTTCGTTCTTTTTCATTATATTTCTCCGTTTATTTATAAAGCAACGGACGATTGCAAGTCAGTCTTGTAATCGTCCGCCACTTATACTTATTTCGCTCTCGAAACCTCAAGAACCTTTATAACAACCTGACCTGCATTAGTTTTTATCTCAAGCTCATCGCCCGCTCTCTTTCCGATAAGAGCCTTTCCTATGAGAGACATATCGGAAATCTTGTTTTCAAAGGGGTTAGCCTCATTCGAGCCTACGATATTGTAAACTACTTCCGCTCCGTTATTTATAAGCTTTACGGTAGAGCCAAGTCCTACGACTCCCTCATCCATATCGTCGTCACTGGTTATTTCAGCGTTTCTGATAAGCTCCTCGAGCTCCTTTATACGAGTCTCAATCTTTGCCTGCTCGTTTCTTGCCTCGTCGTACTCGGAGTTCTCCGAAAGGTCACCGAACGAACGAGCCTCGGCTATCGCTTTCTTTACCTCCTCGCGCTTAACCTTCGTAAGAAGGTCGTATTCCTCCTGGAGCTTCTGAAAGCCCTCTCTCGTATATCTCTGCTTTTCTGCCATTTTCTTATTCTCCTTTAAAATATTTATCTACTGCTTTTACAAGCTGTGTGTCATCCTTTGAGCCCATTATATCGTATATATTGAGCTTTGCCGACTCCTCGGACATCTCCACCTCGTAGTCAGGCGCGATTCCAAGTCCGTCATAGCTTTCTCCGCTCGGAGGGTAATACATATACATAGTAAGCTTTATCCAGCCCTCGGGCAGTCTACCCGCATACTCGGAAGAAACGAAGGTATAAAGAGGGTACGTGCTTTGCACCGTTCCCTTACCGTAGGTCGTAACTCCTACGACCTTACCTATTCCGTGGTCTCGGAAGTTAGCTACAAAAAGCTCTGCAGCGCTTGCCGTACTGCTATTGCAAAGCACGACTGCGTCAAGATCCTTATATATTCCTATATCCTCCGCTGCAATCGAGGACGCTCCGCTTGACGAATAGGTCGTCGGCTCTGCCTTGTAAACCTTCTCGTTACCGAATTTATCCTTCATGCTGATAACAGTATCTCCCTCGTCAAGGAAATAACTGATCACCTCAACTATTGAGGTAAGCTCACCGCCTGGATTATATCTGACGTCGAATACGAATTTTTCGCACCCCTCCGCCTTAAGCTCCTCCACAGCCGTCTTAAACTGCGTCGGAGTCGTTCTGTCAAAGCTTACTATTTTTACGAGTCCTACGTTCTCGCAAACGTCGGAGTCCACCTTCTGCCACATAACGGAGGTCGTCGCGAACGTATCTCGCAATATCTTAAACTCAAGCGTACTCTCCGCGTCAGGTCTGTACGCCAAAAATTCGGCGTTCGTTCCCTTGACTCCCTGCAGCTGCTTTAGCGCCATATCGTAGCCGAGAGCGCTCACCGTGGTATTTTCATCAAAGTCTCCAACAGCGATTATGCAATCTCCGACGCGAAGGTCGTTCTTCTCCGCGGGCGAGCCCTTGATCACGTTTATTACCTTAAGCGTTTTATATTCAACGCCGCCGATCTCAACCGTGGAATTGATTATATTTATTCCAATCCCCTGCGACTCTCCCGACATTTGCGCGGAAAGCGCCGCGTATTCCTCGTCGGTATAATATTCCGCGTATTTATCACCCGTCGCCGAAACGTAAGCCTTGAGTATTTGCGAGCGTATTACGCTCTCATCAAGCTCCTCAAACGAATACGTGCTAAATATTCCTTGCAATATTTCAAGCTCGGGAATATTGCCAATACTCTCACTCTGCGACAAAAGCGTTTCGTATTGTATTTTAAGCTGTGCCTCTTTGCCCTTGTAATACGACGAGCATATAGTCAGCGTCAGCATTACTGCCGCCAACACAAGCGCCACCGACGTACAAATTAAGGTGCTCAAAGATACCTTTATCGGCTTTCGCTCTTTTTTTGAAGCACCGTCGCTTTCTTCAATAAGGTCTATCCTTACCTCGTCTGGTTTTTCTGCATTGCCCTCCGCGTTGTCGGCATTGTTAACGTTATCGAATTCGGAGAAGCCGTTATTCTGTTCGGACATATTTTATTCTCGCTTTCATGAATTTTCCATCTTAATTGCTACTTCAATTATTGCCATTGAAGTCTCGGAAAAATCAAAGCTGTCGTTTTCGTGTCCTTCGACACATCAAAATTGAATACTCCGCCAAGCGGAGTATTCAAAATACATAACAATTATTTCAGATTAAAACTTTACGGGCTTTGAATCAAGGTACTTTCTTACCA
>JAZQTY010000036.1:0-3806 GCA_045631025.1 Eubacteriales bacterium | reverse complement strand
GTTTTCGTATCCGAAAAAAGAGTTCGCGTGCCCGACGACGCGTTCGTCGTTATCACGTCCGATACGAGAATTGCGCTTGCCAAGCTTTCGGCGTATTTCTTCGGCAATCCCGCTGACGAGATGACCGTTATCGGAATAACGGGAACGAAGGGAAAGACAACTACGTCGCTGCTCATATATAATATTCTCAACGAAAGCGGTATACCTACGGGATATATCGGCTCTAACGGAGTAAGCTATCTTAACTATCAGTTCAGCACGCTGAACACGACTCCCGAGAGCTACGACCTTCACGAGCATATGCGCAAGATGCTTGACTGCGGCGTTAAGACGCTCGTTATGGAGGTATCCTCGCAGGCGCTTAAGATGGCGAGAGTTCACGGAATTAAGTTTAAGGTGGCGGTGTTTACAAATCTGTCTCCCGACCATATCGGAGAGTTTGAGCATCCCGATTTCGCGGATTATAAGAACTGCAAGAGAACGCTCTTTACAAGCTACGGCGCGGACTACGTCGTATATAACGCGGACGACGAGTACGCTTTGTCCGTCGTAGGCGGCACGGGCTGTAAGAAATCGGGCATTTCCGTCGCAAGCAACGCCGACTACAAGGCGGATTCCATAACCTATTTCCGCTCTCCCGGAAATATCGGCGTAAGCTTTGAATGCACGAACGACGGAAAGACGTTTCCCGTTGCGCTCTCATTCCCCGGAGAATTCAGCGTATATAACGCTCTTACGGCAATCGCGGTATGCAAGTATCTTGGACTTCCCGAGGGCAAGATAACCAAGACCATGCGCCATATCCGCGTTAAGGGAAGATTTGAGACGCACGAGCTTCCGTCGGGAGCAACCGTCGTAATAGATTACGCGCATAACGGAGTAAGCCTTAAGGCGGCGCTGTCCGCTTTGAGAGTATATAACCCCACGAGACTCGTATGTCTTTTCGGCTCGATCGGCGGACGTACGAAGATGCGCCGCGCGGAGCTTGGACTCGTTGCCTCAAGAGATGCGGACTTCTGTATTCTTACCTCGGACAATCCCGATAACGAGTCGCCGAGCGCGATCATCGGAGAGATAGCGTCGTACTTTTCGGCGGACAGCTGTCCGTACGTTGCAATTCCCGACAGGCGCGAGGCAATACTTTACGCGCTTGAAAACTCGCGCAAGGGCGATATAATCCTTCTCGCGGGAAAGGGACACGAGACCTATCAGATAGTTTGCGGAAAGCGCCAGAAATTCAGCGAGACTGAAATAGTGGAGCAGTTCTGCGCTGTAAATAAAAATTAAATTATATATATATAAAAACGACGGAGAATTTTCATTCTCCGTCGTTTTTTAAAACGCCTATTCAGCGGTGGGCATTACGTAATTGTAGTTCACGGTGATCTTTTCATCGTCGTAAACCTTGGTGAACTCTCTGGTCTCGCCGCCGTACGTAGTGGTCTGATATCTGCAAAGCGCTCTCCACTGCTCGGGAGTACCGCAATAGTTGATCTCCTTGAATTCCAGGGTTGCGGAATTTGAGAAAGCGTAATCTGCGATGTACGTAACGTTCTTTCCGATGGTAACGCTTTGGAGCTTGTTGAGATTTCCCGAAAGGAAGTAGTCTTCGATCTCCAAGATGGAATCGGGGAGCACAAGACTCGTCAGGTGCGCTTTATTATCAACGGCGTTGCTTGCGATCTTGGTTACGGGAAGACCGTTGTAGGTTGAGGGAACGACGACCTCGCCCTTGGCATTTTCCATTCCTACGAGAGCGTAGGACGCGCCGTCCTCGTTCAATTCAAACTCGAACTTGGTGCCGCCGCAGGATGCGAGGGTAAGCGCGCAGGTGAGGAGCATAAGGCTCACGAGCAAAAGTGAAAGAATTTTTTTCATGATAAATCTCCTTGTTGGTTTTGGTTTTGTAGTTAAATTATATCACTAAAAGGTTAAAATGTCAAGGGGAGTGTCAATTATCTCTGCTCTCAATGATAAGACATTCGCCCTTGCGCAGGGAGATCAGGGCGCAGTTGCCGTCAAGCTCGTTGGAGACGGCGTATTGATTTGAGCGAGTGACAGTCGCGTTTTTCAGCGGATATTTACAGCCCTCGATGCTAACTCCCTTGAGCTTTTCGGAAATGGCTATGATAGATACGTACTTAAACTGACTTTTTGCGATAAGCGTGCTTGAGGAGTTGAGATAGCGCACTCGGTTACGCCCGTCCGTCATGACGGCGTGGACGCGCACCTTCCAAAGCTCGGCAAGTATTGAGACGTTCGAGAGGGTGTGGTCAAGCCTGCCCGAAAGACCGCCTATGAAGATTATTTCGTCAGCGCCGCGAGAGAGGGCTTCCTTTACAGCCATCTGCGTATCGGTAAAGTCCTTTTCGGCAGGCGCTTTAAGAATTTCTATGCCGTCGGGGAGCGTTTCGGTGTAGGAATCGAAGTCTCCGAGGAGAATATCGACTCTCTCGCCAAGCTCCTTGGCGTTTTTATATCCCGAGTCTGCGGCGATACGTAGGTCGTCCGACTTTGGATGCTCGGTTATGGACGATTTGTCGATCGCACCGCCGGTATAAATAAATGCTCGCATGTATGTATCCTTTTATCCTTTCGTCAATCCCATTTTTTTCGGGTTTTGAGAATATCGTAAAGCTCAACGTAGCTGTCGTGTCGGCTTTTGGGAATATCGCCCGCCTTTACAGCCTCGATAACGGCGCAGCCCTGCTCCTTGGTGTGGGAGCATTTTGTGTAGCGGCATTCGCCTATATACGGCGCAAGCTCACGCATCGTGCCTACGAGCTCGTCCTTCTCGAAAAAGTCGAAGCGCTTGAAATCGAGCATGGAAAAGCCGGGGGTGTCCGCAATATAACCGCAATCGGTTTCTTCCGAGAGGGGAAACAGATTTACCTCGCGCGTGGTGTGTCTGCCGCGCTCTATTTTTTTGCTTATTTCGGATGTGGAGAGGTCGAGGGAGGGGAAAAGCCGGTTTAAGAGCGTGGATTTGCCGATGCCCGACGCGCCTGCGAAGGCGGCTGTTCTCATAGGCAGCTTATCTTTTATAAACTCGTCTATATCAGATACTCCGATATCCTCCTTTGCCGAGAGCATAAAGGTGTAAAATCCGCATTTTGAATATATTTCGTAAAGCTCTCTTGCATAAGCGGAGTCAAGCTCGCACTTGGTTATAACAATAACGGGCTCTATTTTATTGTGCTCCGCGATCGCTATGAGCTTATCGACGGTTGAAAGAATGGGGGAGGGCGCTGCCGCCGCCATGGTTACGAAAAGATAATCGAGATTTGCCATAGGCGGGCGAATGAGCGCGTTGCGTCTGTCAACTATCTCGCTTATGACGTAGCTTGCCTCCTCGCCCTCGCCGTCGGCGCTGACCGTAACGAAGTCGCCGGGCAGGGGGGAGAGATTGTTATGCCTGAACGCGCCTCGCGCTCTGCAGCGAAGTATCTCGCCCGTGAGAGGAACGTCGGGGGAGGTGACGCGAACGCTGTAAAGCCCGCCGACTCCCTTTAATATTTTTGCTTTTAATGCTTTTTCCATTTGCTGTTTCCTTTACGCCTTATGAGCTGATATATATATCTATTGAGGTTATTGACGACGTTATGGGGGTGCCTGCCGCGAAGCCTTGCGTGACTACCGTGCCCTTGGGCGCGGCGCTTGATACGGAAAATATGCCGCCGAGGACGAGTCCTACCTCGCGTAGCCTTTGGCTTGCTTCGTCTACCGTAAGACCGTACAGATCGGGCACGTGTCTTTGCGTAGCGGTGCTTCCGAGGCTGACCGTAAACAAGTCGGAGGCCAAGCGG
>JAZQTY010000035.1:0-2814 GCA_045631025.1 Eubacteriales bacterium | reverse complement strand
CCTTGGCTCACAGAACGACATGGCTACGATCCGCCTCCACCGCCCTCGCCGACGTAGCCCGCCTCCGTAAGAGTCGTGGCATCGGCAATAGCAAAGGGAACCTTGAGGGATTTCGCGAGCGTTTGCGCAAGATACGTCTTTCCGACGCCCGTGTTACCAATCAGCAGCACGTTGCTCTTTTGAAGCTCGATGTCGTTCTCAAGCGCCTCGGCTTTTGAAGCCTTACCTTGCGCGTCTGTTCTTTCTTTGTTGTAGAGGATTCTCTTGTAGTGGTTATATACGGCAACCGACAGCACCTTCTTTGCCTCGTCCTGCCCGATAACGTAATCGTCAAGCATACTCTTGATCTTAGCGGGCTTGGGGAGAGTTTCAAAGGAAAGCTCGTCGCCGACAGAGCTTACGGCAACTGAATTTTCATATATCAGCTCCTGGCACTCGTCTACGCAGAAATCGCAAATATATACGCCGGTAGGGGAGGGGATTAAGAAATTTACCTGATTTTCGCGTCTGCCGCAAAATGAGCAGTATCTTAAATTCGAGCCGCTACCGCCGCCATTTGAATTATTTGAAGCCATTTGAATATCCTTTCAAGGGGAGTTTTAAGCTCTTCTTTCAAAGATCTTATCAATAAGTCCGTATTCAAGAGCCTGCTTAGCAGTCATAAAGTTATCACGCTCGGTGTCGCGCGCAATTTCCTCGATAGACTTGCCCGTGTTCTCGGCGAGAATTCTGTTAAGATTATCTCTTGTGCGGAGAATAAGGTCTGCTTGAATCTTTATATCGGTAGCCTGACCTCTTGCGCCGCCGAGAGGCTGATGTATCATGATCTCGCTATTGGGAAGCGCAATTCTTTTGCCCTTAGCTCCTGCGCTGAGGAGAAACGCTCCCATGCTTGCCGCCATACCTATACAGATAGTGGAAACGTCGCACTTAACGTAATTCATGGTATCGTAAATAGCCATACCTGCGGTAACGGAGCCACCGGGGCTGTTGATATAAAAGCTTATGTCCTTGTCGGGATCCTGTGCTTCCAAAAACAGAAGCTGTGCAACAACAAGAGAGGCAGTTGTGTCATTTACCTCATCGGACAGGAAAATAATTCTGTCGTTGAGCAAACGCGAAAATATGTCAAATGAGCGTTCACCCTTACCGGTCTGCTCTACGACCATAGGTACGAGAGCGCTATACATACTGTTATCCATGTTAAACATAACTGCCTCCTTGCTATAATGCAAATAAATTACTTGGTTTTGATAACCGCCTTTTCCTTAACAAGGTCCATTGCCTTCTTAACCTTCATATCAGCGGCAATTGCCTCGGAATCAATGCTTGCCTTAACCTGCTCAAGCTCAACGCCGTAAGCGTTAGCGATGGTTTCGTACTCACCGTTGATATCCTCCTCAGTAGCCTCGAGGTTCTCAAGAGCTGCGATCTTCTCAAGGGCAAGTCTTGCCTTTACCTGGCGCTCTGCCTGAGGACGCATCTGGGTGCGAAGGGTATCGAGGGTAAGACCGGTATACTTGAAATAAGTATTGAGATCAAGTCCCTGAGAACGGAGTCTGTTATCGTAGTCGCGAACGAAGTTCTCGGTTTCTGCAACAAACATAGCCTCGGGAATATCTGCCTCGAGCTTCTCGATAAGAGCCTCAACGAGCTTTTCCTCAACTGCGTTGTCAGCAGAGGTCTCGTGTCTCTTTTCAATTTTAGCCTTCAAATCAGCTTTATATTCATCAAAGGTGTCAAATTCGGAAACGTCCTTTGCGAAATCGTCGTCAAGCTCGGGAAGCTCAACCTTGGTAATAGAATGGATCTTTACCTTGAATACTGCTTCCTTGCCTGCGAGATCAGCAGCGTGATACTCGGTGGGGAAGGTAACGTTAACGTCAAACTCCTCGTCTATATTCTTTCCTGCAACCTGCTCCTCAAAGCCGGGAATGAAAGAACCGGAGCCGAGCTTAAGAGCGTAGTCAGTTCCTTTTCCGCCCTCGAAAGCAACGCCGTCGCAGAAGCCCTCAAAATCGATAACAGCGGTGTCGCCCATTTCAGCGGCACGGTCGGTAACCTCGATCTCTCTGGAGTTTCTCTCGCGAACCATCTCTATTTCTTTGTTTACGTCCTCGTCGGTAACTGCAACAACTTCCTTTTCAACCTCGATACCAACGTAGTCCTTGATCTCAACGTCAGGCTTTACGTAAACCTTAGCGGAAAGCACAAGACCGTTGTCGTCGATGGAAACAACGTCAAATTCAGGCTGGCTTACAACCTGGATATCGGCTTCCTTAACAGCCTCGGAATATGCCTCGGGAAGAAGCTCGTTTATAGCGTCCTCAAAGAAAACGCCAGTGCCGTACATCTTCTCGATAATGCTTCTGGGAGCCTTGCCTTTTCTGAAACCGGGAACGTTTATATTTTTAACATTCTTGCGGTAAACCTTGTCGACAGCCGCGTCAAATGCCGCCTTGTCAACTGTGAACTCCAATTCATAGAGATTCTTGTCGGTTTTTTCTGCTTTGTTGAGTATCATTGATTTTTGTCCTCCAAATGATAAAAGATATTTACATACATTATATATTTTACTTCTTTTTTATTATAAAGTCAAGACATTATACTAAAATAAATTGCTATTTGACAAATTATTCATATTCCGGCCATATGGGCATAGGGGAAAACTGTAAATAGTCGGCTGAAGTTATCACAAAATCTATTCCCTCGAAGCTTGTTGTACGCGGAACGTAGTAATTTCCGTGGATGTGACCGAAGTAACATTTTTTTATCTCGTATGCTTTTAATACGTCTATTATCTCTCGGCATACG
>JAZQTY010000034.1:0-5568 GCA_045631025.1 Eubacteriales bacterium | reverse complement strand
TGGTGACCGTTTTAGATGACCTTCATATATAATGCCTTTTAACAATATTGTTAATCATACCATTCGTTGTGATAATCGTCTTGATAATAGTAATCTTCATAACGGTCGTAATAGTTTTCGTAATATCTTTCGTATGCCTTTTCAAGCTCTTCAGGAGGATAACATTTTTTGCATAAAACATTTCCTGCATCCAATGCCTTATCCAACGGCATTGCTGTATAATATTTCATTCCGGAGCAGTTAGGGTCAGTATGAATTTTTTCATACCTGCTAACATATACAATAGAATATGTATAAGCCTTATCTTTTTCTTTTGCATTATCACAACTTATGAGGGTAAAAATAAAGAAAATAGACAATGCTATACAAATTATTTTTTTCATTTTCTGTCCCCTTTTAATATCTAATGCATACATTATATCATGTATAAGTCTATTTGTCAATGATTTTTCTGATATATAATTTATACATAATATAATGTAGGGGTGATACAATGAAGCTTCGGATACTTGATATTTTAGAGGAAAAAGGAAAAACAAAGTATTGGCTGTATATTCAATTAGGTTTGAGTTATCAAAATTTCAATAAAATGGTCAATAATCAAACCAACGGAATTAAATTTGAAAATATGCAAGCGCTTTGTGATATTTTAGAGTGTACGCCTAACGATTTGTTTGAGGAATATTACGGAAAATAAAAAAGCTCCCAAAAAGGAGAAATATATATTGGCACTAGGATATTCGCGCGCTGCGCGAAGATTCGCACGCTCTACGCCTGACAAGCGAGCTTGTCGATCTCCGAGCGGCGAATGCGAACCTAATTCTGCGTCGCTTCGCTCGCAGAGCGAGCTTTGAAGCGACGAGTGCCCCAGCCAACGCAAAAAGGACGCCGTTTGGCGTCCTTTGCGTTGGCTGGGGCACTAGGATTCGAACCTAGGTAATGACGGAGTCAGAGTCCGTTGCCTTACCGCTTGGCGATGCCCCATTGACAAAGCGTATTATACCATAAACATCTCTGTTTGTCAAGTGCTTTTTTTCAAATTTTTATCTATTTTATTTCTTTAAATTTTTAAAAGCTTCCGTAAAAAGAGAGCCTTGCCACAAAAGGCAGGCTCTTCGCCGCGAGTGCCGTGTGAGCGCATTAGAGGAACCCTGTACTCCAGGGCGGTGTCCTATCTCCGCTTTACTGCTCCCAACGTCCTCATCAGCGCGTCAAGACAAGTCAATTGAGGCGCTGCGAGGGAGGTCTGCAAACCACTTTGAACTCTTCTTCGGACTCCTTTAAATAGATGTGGTTCTTTATATACGTTCATCACGCACACCGCAGCTTATGCTTATTATTCCCCGCTTTTTTGTAAAAAAGCTTGGCAAAAAACTTCAAACCTAAAAAATCCTTTAGTTTAGTTTTCTTTTGCCTACTTTTTAAAAAGTGTGCTTTCTTTTTTTGTTTCGTTTTCTTTTGCCTACTTTTCTTTTTCGCAAAAGAAAAGTAGGTTAATTGTCGTAATCTATCTCCATAGAAAACAGATCGTCGAAGTAGTCGGCAATATCGTCGAACTCGTCGTCATCGTCAACGGTAACGAGTATTTCCTCGTCTCCGTCCTTTGCGAGCTTAAGAATGATATACTCCCACTCTACGTCGCCCGTGATCTCCTTCTCCTCTTCCTCTGCGGGGAGAAGCGCCACGTAGTGCTCGCCGTTCATTTCATGCTGACCGATTATCTCGAACTCTACCTCTTTTCCGTCCTCATCCGTCAGCGTTACTATTGCTCTCTCGTTGTTTTCTTCCATTTTCGTATCTCCTTTAATATCTTCAATGAGTTATCTAAATATATTTTATACCAAAACCGCGCCAATGTCAACAATAAATTGTTTTTTTATAAACATTCTCACGAAAGCATATCCGAAAGCAGGGCGTTACTCACGAGCGCGCCTTTATCCGTAAACGCCGCCCTTCCGTCGCAAAGCGTCACAAAGCCTTGCCTTATCCACTCCGTCACCTTCGGAAAATCCACGAGGAAATTCCTATCAAAGCGCTCCGCATAATCGTCGAGCGAAACGCCCTCTCTCATACGCATACGGAGCATAACGTACTCTCGGCGCACCTCGTCTCCGCTAACGCTCTCACGCTCACAGCAAATGTCCCTGCCGTCCATAAAGGCGTCGATATCGCGGGAATTGCCGTAGCGCTCACCTCCGAAATACGAATGCGCGGCAACACCAAATCCAAGATATTCGCTACCGAGCCAATACCGTGTATTATGCCTTGATTCCTTGCCTTTGCGCGAGAAGTTGCTTATTTCATACCGCTCGTAGCCCGCCTCGCGAAGCACACGACAAAGGTAGAGATACATCTCCGCCTGCCCGTCGTCGTCGGCAACGCAAAGCTTTGCGATATTCCTCGCGAACGGCGTTCCTTCCTCTATCATAAGCCCGTAAGCCGAAATATGCTCGGGAGAGAGCGATGTAAGAAGCATGGCAGACTCCGCAAGACTTGTCGGCGTTTGGTCGGGAATTCCGTACATTAGGTCAACGCTTACGTTGTCAAAGCCCGCCGCGCGCGCGTCGGCAAAGCAACGCAAAAACTCCTCTCGGTTATGCGCTCTGCCGAGCAGACGAAGCTCCGAGTCGATCGCACTCTGCATTCCCATGCTGATTCTGTTGACACCGTGGGCGCGAATTTCCCTAAAATATTTTTCGTCAGCCGTAGCGGGATTACATTCAAGGGTTATCTCCGCGCCGTCTGCAACGTCGAAGCTATTTCTTACCGCTCCGAGGATACGCCCTATATCGTTCGACTCCACGAGCGACGGAGTCCCTCCACCAAAATACACCGTGTCTACCGCATATCCGTCTGCCGTCCGTCCTGCCGCCGCGATGCGTCGGCAAAGCTCGTCAGCGTAGCGCGACGTATACTCCCGACTCTTACCGACAAACGAGCAAAAGTCACAATACCCGCACTTTTTGAGGCAAAACGGGATATGTATATATATTCCCAGCTGCTTTTTCATACCGTTCCATTCCTATACTTAATTGTCTTATATTATACCACGATTATCCCATTTTGTAAATAAAAATATAAAAACCCGCTCCGTTCGGAAAATATACTCTAAAAAAATGTTGCTTTTGGATAAAAAACGTGGTATAATAACTGTGTGTCAAAATCTTCAAGGAGAAAAATATATGTTGAACAGAGCTAAATCCGACGGAACGTGCCCTTCTTCGACGTATTCGAAGAAAAACACCGTAGTTAAAGTGTTTTTATGGATGATAGGCATTAGCGCGTCTATTTATTTGCTTATTTATTTTATCTGGGGAAACGGTCGCTTTACGGATATTTTCTTTAATCGCTGCGCAGATTTTTATATGGATTTCTTCAATTCCATACGTGACGCGTCGCAAGGAAGCCGAGTGTACTCGGAAAGAGGCGTTATTTACCCTCCCATGGCAAACCTCATATTCCTTATAATGTCACGCTTTACTCCGTCGTCGTATAACGACACGTCGTTTCTTGACCGATATCAATGGAGCGAGTATTTTTCTGCGATAATGCTTGCCGTTTTGGTAATTCTTGCGTGCGCGATTGCCCTATTCTCTCTGATTTTCAAAGTGTTCGAAAACGGTAGCATTACAAAACGCCTTCTGTTCTCCATCGCAATGCTTTTCAGCGTTCCCTCGCTTTACCTTCTTGAACGCGGAAATATAATTATTCTTTCGCTTCTCGCGCTGATTGTTTATGCATTCACCTATAACAGCGATAGCAAAATCAAACGCGAGTTTGGTCTTTTAGCATTGGCGTTTGCCTTTTCCATAAAGCTATATCCCGTTGTATTCGGTTGGTTTTTGATTTCGGACAAGCGTTACAAGGACGCCATTCGATGCGCCGCTTACGGTCTTTTGATGCTTTTGATCCCATCGTTCTTTTTCGGAGGTCCGATATTCTGCGTTCAGCAGGTATTCAACAATATATTCAAGTTTTCCTCGGGCTCGGGCAGTACCATCAACGTCGTTATGAACTGGCTTCAGTTCCCCGACGGCTTGCAGAACGCTTTAAGTGTTCTCATGTACCTGTGGGTTTTCATTTGCGCCGCATGCTTTGCAATTTCTCCCTTTATCCGTTCCGAAAAACCGTGGAAAACGTGGATAATCGGAATTGCCACGATATTGTGCGTCCCCTCTCTGACGAGCATATACAGCTGGGTGTTCTTCATTATACCCCTGATAATACTCGCTAACAAGTCGGTGCATGATAAAAACGATATAGTCTATACCGTGTTTGCATCAATTCCGTTTGTTTTCATTCCGTTCAGATTCACGCTTCACGTAGCGCCTACCGATATTCTTATATACGTTATGACGGCTGTTATTTCCGTATTCGCCGTTATCGACACGCTCGTAGATCTTAATACCTTTATCAACGCTAAAAAAGTTAAGGCTCCGGATAATTAAAGCAACGAAACGGATTTAACGAAATTGCGATTTTTGAGTTAAAGCTATATAAAATCAACAAAACCAAGGTCATTCATTCTGATTTGACCTTGGTTTTTCGTTATGACCGACCGTAGCGTTTACAAAGTGTTACTGCTATGAATCAGCTTTTTTATTTTCGTGTGTTTTGGTCTGCGTTAGTCTCGTTCGCCTATCTCGCGAAATTTCTCTCTCGTGCGGAACAAAAGCGATACGCACCAAATACCCGCAAGACCAACCACGGTGTATATTATTCGGCTGATAAGCGAATCCGCTCCGCCGCCTATCCAAGCGACGAGATCAAATCCGAATAAACCGATGCTACCCCAGTTAAGTGCGCCGATTATAGTCGTTACAAGCGCTATCTTATCCATGATCATAAAGCATTAGCCTCCTTTTCGGCGGATTTTCCGTCCATAAATAGTTTTGGCAAATGCGCTATGAATATGAGTGTAAGATTTGGGTAAAACACGGCTTTTTTGTTATTTTGACCGAATTTTTACAACGAGCTTGCGAACGTCCTCTGGCGCTCCGTCTGCTTTTATGCCGGGAGCATGAGGCTCACCCGTAAAAATAATAGCCATCTCACCTGCGCAAAGTCTTACGGAATCGTAATCCTTATTCATAGAATACTTTTCGCAATCGGGCTTGTATTCCTGACAAAGCGAAAGCTTATCTGCGCGGTCGAATCTTATTATTTCCTCGCCGGAAATAACCATCTGCACGTCAATATATTCTCTGTGAGATTCGAACTTGGCATCAAACGGAGACTTTGCCTTATACGACTGAATCATATAATAAACGTCGTCGTCAACGTCGTATCGACCGTCCTCGGGCGTATTGTGCAAAACTTCTTGAGCAATTTCAAAGACCTTTGCAAAATTTGCGTTTGTTTTTTCATATAATGCGTTTTCGGCAGCGCCGAGATAAGTAATTATCATAATTCCCTCCAAATAAATCTATTATTACCGTTACTATATATTAACTGATTTTTGCGTTTTCGTCAATAGCTAAACGAAAAATTCAGCGCTTTAAAATTATTGTATGCGATTTTTCAACGAAAATAAATATTTTTTCAAAAAAACTATTGATTTTTTTTTTT
>JAZQTY010000033.1:0-18741 GCA_045631025.1 Eubacteriales bacterium | reverse complement strand
GCGACGAAAAGACCAAAGCCGAAAAAGACGAGGAAGAAGCAAAAAATCTACTCGTAAATGCGGTGAAAAACAGATACGGAGGTAACAAGTAATGATTAACACTATCGGACAGATGCAACTTGACGAGCTTTTCTCTTCGGGTCAAGCACCTATCTTTACTAAAGCAATCGAACTCGCGGCAGGTGAGGGCGAACTCAAGAGAGGACAGCTTATCGGCGTATCTACGTCGGGCGTGTATTCCCCTATTAAGTCGGACGATGAGCCTTACGGCGTACTTTGTCACGATGTAACCCTTTCCAAAGGCGGCGCGGTTGGCGCGGTTGTTTACGTAACGGGTCACTTTAATGCTAACAAGGTTGTCGGCTACGACGAGGCGCAGCACTATAACGCACTTCGTTCGCTCGGTATCTACGTCGAAGCGGCAATCGAATATTAAAGGAGGATATCGACAATGAATATGGTTGAACTTTATAAAACAAGAACAATGCTCGGCGCGGTAGAGATTATCCCTACTAACGAGAGCTTCCTTATCGACACATTCTGCGGAGCGTCCGAAACGTTCCCTACTAACTCTATTGACATCGACTTCGTAAAGGGTAAGAAGAAAATGTCACCCTTCGTATCGAAGTATGTAAACGGCATACAGGTTGAGCGTAACGTAGTTGCAACAAAGAACTACGAGCCGCCTAAAATTCAGCCTTCTCGCGCTCTTACCGTTGAAACCCTTGAGCAGAGGCTTGCGGGCGAGGCGCTTTATTCCAACAAGACACCCGAGGAAAGAGCTGCTGATATTCTTTCAAAGGACCTCGGCGAACTTAAAGCAATGAACCACCGCCGTAAAGAGTGGATGATTGCTCAATCCCTTTTCAACGGTAAGTTTGTAGCACAGGTACACTCCGACAAGGATAACTACGTTGAGGAGAATTTTGACTACGGTCACACCTTCGCGACTACCGTTTCGAAGAAGTGGAGCGCGGCTGACTCCGACCCTCTTGCCGACCTTCTCGCAGAGAGCAATAAAATCGCGGCAAGCTGCGGTCAGCGTCCTTCTATCGTTGTTATGAACGATGTAACCGCAGAGGCATTCCTTAACAATGCAAAGGTACAGGCTATCTTTGACAAGTGGAATATTAACCTCGGCACTATTCAGCCCTCCGTTAAGTCCACGCAGGTACAGTTTATTGGTAGACTTCTTCGTCCTAACGTTGAGATTTACACCTACGCGGAGTCTTATGTTGACGAGGAAGGCGCGATGCACACCTTCGTTCCCGACGGCAAGGTGCTTATTGCTTGCCCTAAAATCTTCTCGTTTAAGTATGCTTCTCATACTCAAATGGAAAAGGGCGAATTTAAGACCTATATGGGCGAGGACATTCCCAAGTATGACGCAGTTGACGCGGACAACGCGGCAAAGCTCACACTTACCTCGAAGCCCGTTCCCGTGCCTTTCGACGTAGACGCTTGGGCGACTCTTTCCGTACTTTAAGAGGTTTAAGAAATGTTTAAGGATATACTCGCCAAAGATATTGAGTCGGTTTTTATTAACACGAAAGAATTTGCCGACACCGCGCTTATAAACGGGCGACAAATTGACATTGTGCTTGATAATCAGCACTTGACGCACAATAGCAACATACAAGAGCTTGAAGGGCTTGAGGGCGATATATTCTACTATGTGAGTAAGCAAGCGTGGCTCGACATATTCGGCGACCTACCCGTAGCATACGACGCGCAAAACTTCAACGGTCGAGCGTGTACGATTACAAAGACGGGAGAGCGAAACGGAGTGCTTGAAATCACGCTTACTTACAGAACATAAGGAGGCGTCAGCGTGGCAGAGATTTTTGTTGATACAAAGCAACTAAAAAGCATTGCCGTAGAGCTTGCAGAATTTCCGAAGAAAGTGCCGAAAGAGGTACTCGTTCCCGCGCTCAATCATACCGTTGGAAAAGTCAATACGGCGGTAAAAAGGGGAGTCGCGGGGCAGTACGTTATCCCTCAAAAAGAGATAGCTAAAGCAATAAAGATACACAAAGCAAGCACGAGCAATCCTGCGGCGGCGGTAGTGCTTCGAGGCAAACCTAAAGGCTTGATAAACTTTAAGCTAAAACCTGCAAAGACACAAAGCCAAGCGGGAAAGAAGCTCAAGGCGCGAAAATCCTTATCGGTAATGATTAAGAAGGGCGCGGGCTATAAGCAAATAAGCATTAAGCCCGCCGCATTCGTTGCCGTTGCAAATGGCACACCGAACGTCTTTCACCGTAAAGGAAAAAAGAGCTTGCCTATTGAGCGACTTGTAACGTTATCCGTTCCTCAAATGGCATCAGCAAAAGCGGTGATAAATCCCGTTCAACAGATAGCAGAGGAGCACCTCGCAAAGCGTATCAATCACGAACTACATAGAAAATTAAAGGTTAAGGGGGGCAAAAAATGACACCGTATGAAGCGTTAAAAAGAATAACCGACTTCACAAGGGATAATGTTGCGCCCCTTCTTTTAATGAGAAAAGAGCCTCCGACGAGGAATAACGACATAACGAGAATGCCCGTTAATAGCGCAGGGGAATATCCCGAATATGTGCAACCAACGGTAACATACGGCACGATGCCTCATAAGAACTTTGTACCTTATGATTTTGCCGTGCCTCTCATTATGTGGACTATTGACGAGGTGAACGACGATTATGAAACGCGCGACGGCACAAGAACGGTCAATTTTCGCGCATACGTTGCCGCGTATAGCTCGGAAATCTACGAGGACGAAAAGAGCAAACTACCCGACAACAAAGCCTTTATAGACCTTATAAACGCGCTTGAAAAAATCTATCAAGAATTATCCCGCCGTCATACCCTAAACGGCGTAGGACGCGAAAAGCAAATATCCTACGGCATTTATGACGGTCTATTTTATCCATACGCTTATGGTTGGGTGATGTTTACTGCCGAACTTCCGCGAATGGAATACGAGGGCGAAATAGACCTCGACACACTAATATAACAGGAGGAAAAAACAATGCCTTACAAACACGGTATATATACCGAAGAGGTATCAACGATAGGATACCTTAAATCAAAGGCAAGCGGCACTATTCCCGTATATATCGGAACTGCTCCTATTCATAAGTTGGAAAGCACAGATAACAAGATAGCAACGCCTATCCTTATCAAGTCATTTGCCGATTTTGAGAGCAATCTCGGATATTCTAACGATTGGGAAAAGTACACCCTTTGCGAAGTGGCATACGCGCACTTCAAAAACCCTATAAACACTATCGCGCCCTTCGTTGTAATTAACATTTTCGATCCTAACGAGCATCTTGACTCGGACACCAACGAAATAGACATTACCGCTATCACGGAGGACGATTTTGAAAAGGGCGTAAACGCGGTTGATACTACTGCGATACGCTGCGGAGTAACGCCTAACATTATTGTTGCGCCTTACTTTGCGGAAAATGCGACTAACGCCGCGCTTCTTATTGAAAAGTGCGAAAAGCGCATAGGCGGTAAATTCGGTTGCGTTGCGTATATTGATATACCTACCTCAACCGTTACGACCTTTGCGGCAGCAAAGACCTATAAGAGCACTAACAAGATTACAAGCAAGTTTGCGCGACTCCATTATCCTAAAGCAAAGTGCGGTGATATGCTCTTCCACCTTTCCGTGCTTGACGCGGTAACTTCGCAGGTTGTGGACACCGAAACCGACGGCGTAGCTTGTCATTCTTCTTCCAACAAGAAGATAATGTGTGACGTTCCTGCGCTCGATGCTAACACAGAGCTTATTTATTCCGAGGCCGAAGCTAACGAGCTTAACGCGGTAGGAATAACCACGATAAATTATATCGGCGGCTCGTTTAGACTTTGGGGCGGTCATATGGCTAACTACGATGCGGCAAACATTGACAAAATCGAGGCGAAGGATAGAAGCGACGCAACGGTAAGAATGCAAATCTATCTTGATAACACCCTCAAGACTGATTTTGTAGAAAACATCGACACGCTTCTTACCCGCCGCGATATTGACAACATTATTTCTAACGTCAGCATTTGGCTTAATAGCCTTGTCAACAGAGGTTATCTGCTCAAGGGCGAATGTAAGTTTGACGGCGACGATAACGTATCCGCCGAGCTTGCAGACGGAAACCTTATGCTTGACATAGTACACACCGAAACGCCTAACGGAAAAGCCGTTACATTCCAAATGCAATACGATGTAAACGGACTTGATGCACTTTACGAGGCAGAGGAGGTATAAGAATGCAAGTAAGAACTATCAAAGGCAAGCTCTACGATAGAACGTCTAGCGTTCCTCGTTTATTGAGTGACGCGGCAAGCGTTACGCTTCCCGAAATCGCCCTGCTTACCGAAACAATTAAGGGCATTGGTATTAACGGTGAAATAGATATGCCTACATATAGTCAAATAGGCTCAATGGAAGTTGAAATCTCCAATAACAACCTTTCCCGCGATACCGTCCGCACGTTCCGTCAGCAGACACAACACCTTGAGCACAGATGGGCGGCACAAACACTTGATGCCGCATCGGGCGAAACAAAGGTAGTCGGCAAAAAGGCTATTATGAAACTTCTCCCGAAGAGCTTAAACCTTGGTGCTATTGAGTCGAACAAGGCAGAAGAAGCACCCTCGAAATTCGAGTGCATCTATCTCAAATATGTAGAGGGAAACAACGTGCTGCTTGAAATTGACAAGCTCAACGATATATTTATCGTTGACGGCACGGATTATAGCAGACAAATCCGCAACGTACTTTAATTAAGAAAAAGGAGCAAGAAAAATGAGCGAGAAAATCGTAAAAGCAAATGAGGCGGCAGAAACCGCCGAGAATACAGGCGTAGGAACTTATGTATTTAAGAAGCCTACCAAGATAGACGGCGAGGAAGTCAAGGAAATCAACTACGACTTTAACGTTATTAACGGCGCGGCAATCCGTGATATTCGTACCGAACTCGGCAAACGAGCGTATGCGGTATCCGTTCCCGAAATCGACCAAGTATTCCAAGCGGGTATGTTTGCACACGCGAGCGGGCTGACACTTGAAAACGTTGAGGCATTTGCGCTCCGTGACTATATGGCAGTAACCGAACTTGCAAGGGATTTTTTGCTTGCCGAGGATTAACTCTCGGCGTATTGGAAGATATGAAAGTCGATATAACTCTCATATCTTCCACGTCTTATATGGAATGCGAGCAGTTGCCTATTGTGGAGCTTCTCGACTTCCATAATAGACTTGTAAAACAATATAACGAAATGAACAAATCAAAGTGAGGTGATAGGCGAAATGGCAAAGACATTTGAAGCGCGAATAGAACTCGCGGGAAAAGTATCTAAAAGCCTAAACCACGCCTTTCAATCCCTCGAAAAACAAAACCAAAAACTCGAAAAAGCATACACGGCAATTAAAAGCGCGGGCGTAACCGCATTCAAAGCGATTGGCGTAGCGGCGGCAAGTGTTGCAACGGCGGTAATAGCTTCCGCAGAAGCAACGCGAGAATACCGTCAAGACCTCTCTAAAATGTATAACAACGCTACTCAAGCGGGCATCGCACAAAAAGAGGCGTGGAGCGGGCTTGAAGAAATATACGCAATAAGCGGTGAATTTGATAGCGCAAACGAGGCAATGTCAAACCTCATAGCAACAGGCTATAAGGGTAAAGACCTTGAGAAAGTAATTCAAGCGGTCAACGGCGCAACGATTAAATGGCAGGACACTATCAAAGCGGAGTCGCTCGCCGACTCAATTCAAGAGTCATTAGCAAGCGGTACGCTTACGGGTCAATTTGCCGAGGTAATCGCTCGTACAGGCACAAGCGAGGACGTATTCAAAGAGAAGCTAGAAGCGTGTACCACGCAAGCGGAGCGTCAGCAATTCGTCTTAAATTGGCTCGCCAAGAGTGGACTTGCAGATGTCAACGCGGCATATCAAGAAACGAATAAAAGCCTTATAGACGCTAACAAAGCCGATTTACAGTATCAAAATTCAATGGCGAAACTCGGCGAGGTTGCAGAGCCTTTGGCGGCACTCTTTAAGGGGCAACTTGCAGAATGGATAGGCATATTTGCAGAGAAGTTGGCAGGAGTAGATTTTGATACCGTAGCAACGGCAATGTCAAAGGTTGGCGAGCTTGGATCAGAAGCGTTTGATTTGATATGGACTACGCTTTCAAAGATTGATTGGGAAACACTAATCAACACGGCGGTAACTGTGCTCGGAGTATTTACGGACATATTCAATTTTGTTGTGAATAATTGGAGCTCAATATCTCCTATCATTTACGGCATCGTAGCGGCAATGGTCGCATACAAGGCTATTCTGCTTATAACAAAAGGCGTTAAAATGGCGGCGGCGATAGCAGAGGGCATACACCTCGCGGCGATGGATTTAGCAACGGGAGGAACGAAGAAGCAAGCGGCGGCAACGCTCCTCGCTTCACTAGCTCAAAACGGACTAAACCTTGCTTTCCTTGCTTGCCCTATAACGTGGATAGTTGTCGGTATAGCGGCTATTGTAGCGATATTCGTGCTTTTATGGAATAAATGCGAGGGCTTCCGTAACTTTTGGAAAGGTGCGTGGGACGCTATAAAGAACGCGTTCTCGGTTGTCGCAAACGGCATAAAATCGGGTATTCAAGGCATCATTGACAAGGTGCAAGCATTTATCGGCAAGATAAAAGCGGCGGTTGATGCAGTCAAAAATTCAAAGCTCGGTCAATTGGTGCAAAAAGTAGCGGGTGCTACTCCCATCGGAATGATTGCGAAGAAAATCGCGGGCAATGCGGCGGGCGGTACATATTCAAGCCCGTTGGTGACGTGGGTAGCCGAGGGCGGCGATACGGAAACAATCGTTCCTCACAACAACAAGCCTCGCTCAAAGGCTCTCGCGCTTGAGGCGGTACGCGGTACAGGCTTAAATATCGGCGGTGGCACTTATGTATTCTCTCCGACGATATACGCAAGCGGAGGAAATACGAGCGATTTGAACGGCATTCTTGACGACGCTATGATGCGCTTTAAGGCAATGCTTGAGGAATACGAGCAGGAGAAAGCGAGGTTAAGCTATTGAGATATACAATAACGGGAACTTATCGCAAGCAGTATTCCACGATGCAAAATGACACCTTCGACAAGATAGCCTATAAGCTCTACGGCGACGAAAGCGTTGCGAGCTATATTATAGACGCAAATCCCGAATACGCGAACGTTATCATATTTAGCGCGGGCGTGAGTCTTTATTTACCGAAACTTGAAAGGGTGGAAACGTCCACCCTTCCGAAGTGGAAAGGCGGTTTATAATGGACTTTGAAACGCTTTTTGACAACGAAAAAACAGGCGCGGATATAGTAAAGCTCAACATAACAGACCGACAAGGAGCGCAAGCGGACGAAATAACTCTTGAAATTCTCAATAGAGATACCGAGGAGAAGATCGAGCGCGGGCATTCCATTGAGAGCAATTTCGGCGGCTTTAGAAGCGGCAAAATGCATATTGATAAAATAACAAGCACTACGCGCAAAACGCGAATAGGGGCAATATCCGCGCCCGTGAGCGCAAAGGAAAAGCGCACGCGACATTGGCGCAAGGTAAGGCTTTTTGATATTGTCAACGACGTTGTGACGAATATCGGAATAAGTGTATTTTATCAAGGCGTGGAAAACCATTTTTACGAGAACGTAACGCAATTCAACGAAACCGACCTAGCATTTTTGAACAGGCTTTGCATACGCGAGGGGTACGCCCTCAAGATTGACAACGAGCGTGCGGTTATATATAGCAAATCGGCGTTGGAGTCGGCGGCAGCAATAGCGACTATAAAAAATGCGGGCGAGGTTATAAGCGAAAGAATAGCGTTTACAGAAAATCCGAATATGGTGCAGAGCGTAACGGTGAAGTATTTTGCCGAGAGGCTTATATCATATACGGCGGCGAGTGGAACTATGGGCGCGAGGCTTACCGTGCGCGAGTACGTGAGCGACGCGGGCGAGGCAGAGCGATTTGCCAAGAGCTACCTAAAGTATTTCACGGAGAACGACGTAACGGTTGACGCGCTTATACCAATAAACGACGGCATAGCTTCGGGAAATTGTGTGAAATTCGAGGGATATGCAAGGTACGACGGCAAGTATTTCATAACGGAATGCTGCCACGATCCGAACAACAATCAAACAAGAATACTCGGAAGGAGGGTGTAGAAAATGGATGTAGCGAAATTTGGTAGCGAAAGGTTTTATGTAAATAGCAAAAACGGCATTTATACACCTTCCGACTTGTCTTTTGAATACGGAAAGACAATAGAAACGCAAAGTACGGCAGGGAAAAAGCCTGTATCTTATATGGGCGATGTGAACTTGATTAAATCGGGCTTCAAGCTACACCTTGACGGACGCTTCGTCAATGTAAGAGGTAAAGTGGGCATATGGCAAAGAATGGCAGAGAGCCGTAATCTATTTGCGTTCACGCTCGGCGGCAAGTTGGTATCGGATAATAAGTTTGTCGTAACTTCCGCAAAGGTAAGCAACATAATGACAAACAAGGCGGGCGTTATGACAAGTGCGGACTTGGATATAAGCATTGAGGAATATGCAGGAAGCCAAAAGAAAGAGCTTAACACGAAGCCTCTTGAAGAATACGAGTGAGGTATAAAAAATGAAACTCACAATAGATACGTCCGAGCGAAGCACAAGCCTTCCGTGGTTTGAAGCGAGAGGCACGGATAGAATTATTCAAAACATAAAAAACATAGTAAATACTTATAAATCCGAGGTTGCGTATATGCGCGGCTTCGGAATGTCACCCGAAGCGATAGACACCGATGTTGATACAATGACAAGTATCATAACCGAGGACTTGCTTGACAACATCAAGGAATATGAGCCGAGGGCGAAATTGATTGCAGTAGATGTGAAAGAAATAACCGCAGACGGTGGAGTTGTAGCCGTTGTGCAGATTGAAATATAGGAGGTATAAAATGGCGAACAGATATGTATCACCTCGTTTCAATTCGGGCGAGGAATTCGAGGAATTTCTCGCAGGATTGGAGGAAGAAAACAAAGCCTTGGAAACCAAATGTAAAAGCCTCGAGGGAAAGGCAAATGCGTCACTCCAAATTGTATCATTTAATGCCTCAACGGGCGAGTTGGTAACTAAATCTGCCAATTAAAAGGAGCACCAACAATGAAGCATAATGGCACAGAAGTAAAATCAATGACTTATAACGGTCGCGCGGTCAACTCGTGGGTGCATAATGGAGTTGAGGTATACGTACCGACTTACAATATCTCTATTACCCTAAAGGCGTACACTTGGGGGCGTGCGCATTTGGAAATAGATGGTCAGATGTATAATAATGCCGGCAATTCCGACACTACAAGTAACAAACAGTTCAAAAAGGGTACAAAAATTTTGTGTCGTGTAGCCGCTGACGAAGTGGGTGCAGTGAGCAGAGTACGGGTAAACGGCGAAGAAGTTTACTCTAATGCTTCCACGACGTTCGGCGCGTGGACGTACGTCGTCACCAAAGACGCGAATATCGAGGTAGGTTATTCGTTGGCCGCAGGCGGTACTAGGTACGGTGTGATTGAGATTACAGAACACTAACGAGGTGACGCTATGAAGAAAGAAAAAATATATCCCGTAAATGTCACAGATTGCCGTGCGACATACGACGCTCAAACGCACGGAAAAATGGTGTGCGGAAATCCTTTCAAGATCGAGTTTACTTTTGACGAGGAATGGGAAGCGTACTACACCAAAAAGGCTAAAATCAAATTTTGGCTCAATGGCAGATACGAACATATCATTATCGAATTCAACGGCACTACTTGCCCCGTTCCTGCGCTCTATAATATTCAGCGTATCGAGGTCGGTGTATTCGTCGAGGACGATATAGGCACAACTACGGGCGCAATTATTGAGTGCGAAAAGTCTATAAACTGCGGTGCGTCTAAAAGCGTACTCGGTGCAGATGCGATAGACAATATCAATAAGGCTCTTGCATATAAACTCACCGAGGAAGATAAAGACGGAATTGTAAACGCCGTTCTCGGCGCACTTCCCGACAACAGAGAGGTGGCTTACTAATGATTGGCATTTATGAAGAAGAAGAAATCCGTGCTATCGGCGTGAAAATCCGAGAGCATACAGGTACAGAAAAACAATACACAACCGCCGAAATGCCCGAGGGTATAGACGAGGTTTACAGAAAGGGCTTCGCGGTAAGTTACGATAGCGGCTATGCAGACGGAAAGCAAGACGGAATTTCCGAGGGCGAAGCGCAAGGCGCAGTCAACGAGAAAAAGCGTTTTTGGGGCATTTTACAAGATTACGGAAATCGCACAAATTTTACTTATACTTTCTACATATGGCGAGTTGATATAATAGACCCTCAATATGATGTAAGACCTCAAATCGCCACTAATATGTTTCAGCAAGTGCAGGCGGTGGACGGAAAAAATCTTAATATCCCCGAAATCGAGGCGAGGAACGGCATCAAATTTGATTTTAGCAAATGTACTACAATGGCGAATATGATAGCGTGGGGTGCGGTCGAGGATTTAGGCTTTGTTGATACAACCTCGTGTCCAAATCCTAACTACGCTTTCTCAAACTCGGGTTATCTTAAAAGGGTGTCTATTGCTATAAAAGAGGACGGCTCTCAAAACTTTAGCGGTGCGTTTGATTATACCAATATACTAGAGGACTTTACCATTGTTAGCGGATATTTTGGTAGCAACCTAAATTTCCAATATTGCAAGCTGTTGTCGGTAGAGAGTATGGAAAGTATTCTAACGCACCTAAAAAACTATTACGGAAGCGCAGACGCTTATACACGCACCATACTTTTTGATAATGATTGTTGGAATAGGCTCAATAGTGCCGACCCTCTTTCCATTGTTGAAGATTATGGAGATTATCAAACTTATATATTTGATGTTCTTGGTTGGAACTTCTAAATAACACAACTGAAAGGAATAAAAAAATGGCAAGTATTTGGGAAACACTAAATGAAACTTTAATACCTAATACCACTATGGAGCAACGCCGTAATGGTGATGTAGTTATGGGTTATAGAATAACACCTAACGAGGGGTATGTACTGCACGATAAGGGCAGAGATATGACTATATTTGACCCCGAAACGCACGAAGTTATTGGTATGGCACTCGGCTATACGGCAGGCTCTGCGGCTTGCGGTGTCAATTATGCTTTCACACCCGTTATAGTTACGGACGAAAACGGCGTGCAGTTTACTGCTTATGGTGACAGAGAATTTGCGGCAAGGCTTGCGGCAGATGTACCCGCAGACCATATCTTCGGCGTAGGTGACAACAACGACCACGAAGTAATGTAAAAATAATAAAGGCGAATTGAGGAAAGGGGCTTAACAATGGTAGCGAACATTATTACAATGGCGAGTATAATCACGGCATTGGGCGTGATAATCGGACTCGCGGTGAAGGTGTTTAAGTGGTTTGATAAGCAGGAAAATCAAGACGCATACATAAAAGAACTTCAACAGGAGAACGCGCTCATTTGCTTTGCGCTCTCCGCGTGCCTTGACGGACTTGAACAACTCGGCGCAAATCATACCGTGCCGATAGCAAAAAATAAGCTCGACAAGCATCTTAACAAAAAAGCGCATCATTTAGCCGAGGAATAAACGGAGGGCGCGACGTTGATAAAAAAAGGCGTTATATCAAATAAAAACGGTAGGTTTGCAGAGGCGAGTTTACCCGACGAAAACTATACCGTCACGGCTATGTTGCCGTTAGCGAAAAGCATAAACGCGGAAGATGTGCAGATTGGCGACAAGTGCGCTATTGCATTCTTCGACTCGGATTATGTGAATTTTGCCGACGGCGTAATAATAGCAGTATTCTAAAAAAAGGAGGAATATCCCTATGCGTAAAATCGTTTACGATAGCGCGTGGCGGGAGGCTCTTCGGAGTATGAAAGACTCGCCTCCGAAATCCCCGCGACCGTGATAAAACAAAACTAAAAACCTATTCAAAAAACTAAAAAACTTACAAGGAGAAACCAAACAATGAAAAAGGTATTTAAGTGGATATGGTACAACAAGGAGCAGCTTCTCTCTATCTTCTACAATGTAGTTGCAATCGTGCTCTCCAACATCGTGATGTGGACGGACACCCTCAACGGTTACGTTGAAACTCTCGCGCAAGTCCCCGTATTTGCTCACATCGGCGGCGATATGGCAGTTAAGGCAACGGCGGTAGTGCTTTCTATCGGCTTCGCAATCTTGACTATTCGTAACGTATGTGTTAAGTACGGTCTTTCCGACCTTGACACCATTGACAAGGTGCTTGCTGAAAGAGCTGCAAAGAAGCAGAATAAGCTTACCGCAGAGCAGAAGAAGGAATATAAGGGTCTTATAACCTTACTGAAGGGCGAGCTTGTAAAGGCAACTAACGATGTTAAGACCGCAGAAACCGAGCTTGCGAATATTACCAAAACCTACACCGCAGACAACTCTCTCGTGTCCGACTTCGTTATCAAAAGACAAACCTACGAGAAGAAGATCGCAAATAGCAAGGCTAATATAATTAGCATCGAGGAAAAGATAGCCGAATACAAGGCAATTCTTAACGGCACAAAGAGCGCAAACAAGTGACCGCACAACCTCACCCCGTGACACAAAGGGCGTAATTACGCGCCCTTTATGTTGCGGTACGTCAACTTTGAACATAATTTGTTTTAATAAACAATTTACATACATATAAACGGCGCGAGGAGAAATTCAAATGCTTAAATTCATAGAAAACAATAGCGAGGAAATTGTCAAAAATCTTGTATCGACCTTTGAAACGGCTCTCGGCGAAACATATCAAAAGAGCGACGAGCGAAGCCTTTTCTTGCACAACCTCGCGCAAGTCGTAGTCCTCATAAATTCGAGCATAAACGATGTGGGAAATCAAGTGCTATTAAGATATGCACGCGGTCAAGCTCTCGACGATATAGGCGACCTTTTGGGCGTGTACCGACTTCCTGCGACTAGCGCAACGTGTATGCTTAAATTCACTCTTGCGGCGGTGCAATCAACAAGGGTGACAATTCCAAAGGGTACGCGCGTAACGCCCGACGGCAAGATATATTTTGCTACAACAAGCGAGCTCGTTATAAAAGCGGGTGCGCTTTCGGGAGAGGTTGAGGCGAAAGCAACAACGGCGGGTAGCTCTTGTAATGATTACACCGTAGGCAGCATTCGCTATATTGTAGATAACGTTCAATATTTGGGCGGTGTTGAAAATGTCACGAAGTCCGCAGGTGGTACAGACGCGGAGAGCGACGACGCGCTCCGTGAAAGAATAAGGCTCGTTCCCGAAAGTTATTCAACGGCAGGGTGCATTGAAGGTTATGAGTATTTTGCAAAATCCGCAAGCGCAAACGTAGGCGACGTTGTTGTGTATTCACCCGTCAATGATACAACTCTCTCGGAGGAAGAACGGCAAGCGGGCGCAGGACGTGTTTATATCTACGTTATGAACGCCGACGGCTCTATACCGAATGCGGATAGCGAAATCATTAAGCAAGTAGCCGATGCAACCACCGCAAAAGATAGACGACCTTTGACGGATTTTGTGACGGTCTTGCCTCCCGAAAAAGAGGAATATTCTATTGACTTCACATACTACATTTCCGAGGAAAATGCAAGCGAGGCCGCAAACATCGAAAAAGCGATAGAAGAAGCCGTAGCCGAATATATTAAATGGCAATCCGTGAAGATCGGACGCGACATCAACCCCGACAAGCTCCGCAACCTCGTATATAACGCAGGAGCTTCACGAATAGAAATTACCTCGCCAACCTTCACAACGCTCGGCAAAACAAAAGTCGCGGCATTAAGCGGAACGGCAACATACAACAATGCAGGATATACGGAATAATAAGGAGGTAGCAATATGAAGCTCACAGAACTTTCAATGCTCGCCTTGCAAACCGCGTATATGCAAAAAGACCCGACCACGCAAGCGATGTGTGCAGCTCTTGACGGGGAACTCAAAAAAACCGTGGAGGGTTTATATAATATCCTTATATATCAATCTCTTAACTCTTTAGGAGATACCCCTTTCGCGCATCAGCTTGTTGACGAGTTGGCGTGGCAATTCCATTGTGACTATTACGACGCAACCGCAGACATAGAAACCAAAAAAGCCGTCGTTAAGCAATCTATTAAGATACATCAAAAAAAGGGTACACCGCAAGCGGTCATAGATTTAATGGAAACGGCGTTCCCGTCCAACACTCACCTTTACGAGTGGTATCAATACGGCGGCGAGCCGTATCATTTCAAAATCGTCACAAGCTCGCTAAACGGAGTAAAACTAAAACAATTCAACGATGCGCTAAAATCGGTGAAAAACGCCCGTTCATATTGCGACGGTGTGCAGATGTTTGACGCTATCGAAAGCGCGATAGTGAGCAGGAGCGAAAACAATAGCACGCTCAACTATACAATGCTTGTCGGTTGCTTTGAAGGTTACGCATTCGGCGACGGTACTTCTTACGCATTCGGAACGAACGAACGCGAATATAGCTTTATTAAAAACGAGGTGTAAATATGGCAAAATTTAATGAAATGATAATTACTACCGTCGGCAAGAGCATTTATGCAAAAGCAATAGCAGGGCAGACGATAGAGTTTACAAAGGCGGTAGTAGGCAACGGCAGACCTTCCGACCTCGCCGCCGCCGAAGCCCTTACCAACGTAGTAAGCCCGAGAATTAACGCAAGCATAGAAATTGACACGGCCTCAAAAGAGGGCATTGCAATAGTCAACGCTGCCGTCAATAACTCGACGCTAGGCGAAGATGTTGAAATTTGCGAAATCGGCTTATTCTGTAAAGACCCCGACACAAGCGAGGAGGTTATGTATTCATACGCATACGCGCCGAATAGCTCCGACGTTATACCGTCAAGAAATAGCGGCGAAATGATGTGGATGATACAGTTGTTCGTTTATGTTGAGAATGCAACGGGTTACGGCTCGTCACAATCCGATGCGACAATGTTCATACCAACCGTAACGGCAACGGCTGCAAACGGATCGACCGTCTTTCTTTCCGATATTTCCGCATACGTTAGATATGTCATTAACGGAAGTCTTTTAACGGCATTCTATAATATCACGGGCGTTCTCTCCAATATGGAAAATGCGGCGAGTGGTTTAAGCTCGGTGACAATATCCTTGCCGAGAAGCTCGGCGGTAGATTGTGCCGTAAGGGGACGAATGCTCGTCATAGATAGCAACGACGCACAAATCCTTGTGGACGCAACAGGCGTAATTGCTTCGGGCGGCTCTACAATAGCACTTGACTATTTAGGCGAACAGAACGGCGATTTTAGCCTCTTGTTGACCGTGAACTATATTATTTAATACGGAGGATAGGGAGAAAAAGTGAAACAACCCGAATGGGATAAGGAAAAGCGCGACATTTATATTTCCACCGAAGAGCCTACCGCTGAGGACGGCAAGGACGGTGACATTTGGATAGTTTACGAGGAGTAAGGCTATGGCTATATATCCTAAAGTAAACGGCGCACATAAAGAAATGACCGATTGCAAGGTCAAAGTCGCGGGCGCGTGGAAACAAGCGAAATTACTATTCACAAAGGTAAACGGCGTTTGGAAAGCCGTGTGGACTAATGGAATAGAAATTTTTACGGACACGCTTGAAGGTGTTACGATAGAAAAAACCTTTAATAAAATAACCTCCTCGGTTTATTTCCGCAACATTAAATTAACATTATATAGAGATGACGGCACGGAATCTACTACGACCTACGAAAGCCTCTCTATAACTCAAAGCGGAACAAACATTTATTACGAGGGAAGTGGCAGTAAAACATATATGCAGATAAAAGCGACCACCGTCCCGTTAGAGAATAAAATACGTTTTTATATTTATATTAAAAACGTTGGAAGTGATTACGCGGCGGCGCGGTTATTCATAGAACGAATAGACCTTATATAGTAAGACACTCACACATACTAACAAAAAGCCTCCTGCTTCGGCGGGGGCTTTTTTCTATGTGAAAAAATTTTTTCAACTTTTTTCCAAAAACCTATTGACATTTTCTTCCGTATATGGTATACTATATACACAAGGGGAACACACGTTCCTATAAAATGAAAGGCAGAAAGACAATGACAAACAATGAACTTTTAACTAGGGATGTAAAGGAATACATCAAAGCAACCAAGCCCAATGCCGACGAGGCTATCGCAATAAGAAAAATGGCGAGCCTAATGCTTCGTCACGGTGCAATCACAATGACACAGTATAATTCAATAGAAGCCTCGTTGATGTCACATCTCGAAGGCGATGCAGAGTGACGAGGGCAACCGCCCTCGGTAATGCACTCCCGAGAGGGAACGGTCACAAGTCCGTGAGAAAGGAAAGACAAAATGAAAGAACAGATGATTAACTACTTACAGGGAATGATGGACAACTTCTTGGAAGCACGAAAGATATACGGAATAAATGACCGAATGGTTGATAAGAAATTGGATGCAATGATAGCTTGTAAGCAGATGGTTGAGGCACTAATCGGAGAGCCTGTAAACCTTGGACTTAATGGAAAAGTAACAGTTGGAGAAAGAGAGGATTTGAAAATGAAAAATTGGATCGCAACCTACACCGAAGACGGCGGGCAGACGTATTTAACAATGACCGTTTCCGCAGCAACCTACACGCAAGCGCTTCTTGCCGCGAGCTTAAAGACAGAGGGCGCGGTAACAAGGCTTGAAGAAAAAATGAATAAGGCAAGTTACAAAGTAACAACTACAAACGGCGTTACAAGGACGCTCGAATTTGAAGAACATCACCAAGAGGACACTTACGGCAACGGCAAATACCTCTCCGTGTCGAGAACAGAGGACGGCGATTTAATAGCATACATTGATATGCGCTATCAAACATACGTCTTTGAAACATTCTGCGAAAACTACATTAAAGACTACTACGGCAAAAACCTCTTAACCTACGAGCACATATCCTAACCGACTAAATTCCGAGGGCGGCGGATAAACCGCCCTCAATAAAAAATACATATACATAGGAGAAAGAAATATGAAGAAAACATTTTATTTTCCACTAACAGTGAACGTTGTTGAAAAAGACGATTGGGGCATTGATTGGAATAGCTCAAATGAGCAAGATGGAAGATTAGCAACCGAGTATAGAAACGAGATTGAAATAGCGCTTGACGATTATACAGACGGCGAGGATATGGCAGAGTATATTAGCGAAAGCTATTCTTTTAAGGCGAAGGTAACGTCAATGATATGGGGCTTAGAGGACAGAAACGGTTGCCTTTATGGAAAGGTAGATGTCGAGCTTACCGAGTCATTAACCGAAAGTGAAATCGAGAAAATTAAGGACTATATTACAGGACAAAATTCGGACGGACTTGGCGAAGGTTTTGAACAGAGAGAAATCAAAATCCCCGACGGTGTAATGTATGTGAGCTTTTGGAAATGGGACGACGATTATTACATATACACCGAAGAAGAATTTGAAGCTTTCATTACAAACACAACTTGGCAGAAAGGAAAGACGAAATGAAAAAATTGTATGTATTCGGAATGAATTATAACCCCATTGATAGCAAAGAGGAACAGGAGTTAACAGAAATAAAAATACCTGCGGAAAATGATAATGAAGCGATATTTAGATTACGCGCTTTAGTTGGTAGAGTAATTGCAAAAAAGTGTTATATTAACGATATAAGAGATTACTGACAATATAAACAAAAAAATTCCGAGGACGGCGGTTTAACCGTCCAATACATAAACAAAAAGAAAGGCAAAAGAAAGGCAATGAAAGAAATCAGATTAACGAAACTCGTCTTGCAGAACTTCAAGGGCTTGAAGCATTTGGAGCTTAACGCAGGTGGCGAAAACCTCTCCGTGTACGGCAACAACGGAACGGGCAAGACAACTATTGCCGATGCGTTCTCTTGGCTCTTATTTGGCAAGGATAGCGCGGGCAGTAGCGACTTTGATATTAAGACGCTCGACACAGACGGAAAGCCGATACATTTTCTCGACCATTCCGTAGCTGCAACAATCAGCGTGGACTATGGCGAATACGGTAGCAATATTGAGCTTGAGAAAATATACCGCGAAAAGTGGGTACGTCAGCGCGGCTCGGTTGATCGTGAATTCCAAGGACACGAAACGGAATACCTCATTGACGGAATACCAAAGTCAAAAGCAGAATACACCGCATTTATAAAGGGCATCGTTGACGAGGATATATTCCGACTCCTCACCAATCCGATGTACTTCAATAACAACCTCGATAAAAAAGCACGTCGCACAATGCTCTTTGATGTATTTGGTGACGTAGCAGACCCCGACGTAATAGCCGCAAATTTTGCCCTCCTTGGCGATTTAACGGAATTGATAGGCTCACACACCCTCGACGAACTTAAAACCGCGACGGCGCAAAAGAAGCGGCGTTTGAGCGCGGACCTGCAAGCAATACCTAACCGAATAGACGAGGCAAGCAGATTTATAAACGACTCCGTAAAGGAAAGCCCCGCCGAGCTTGAGGCAGAGCTTGCAAAGTACAGAGAAATGCTTACGAGCAAAGAGGAGGCCTTGCGAGAAGTCAATACCGATACTGCTGCCGATGAATACAGGCGTAAGGCTCGCGAGGAAATCCGAGAGCTTGAAGAGGCAGTAAGGGGAGAAATCAGC
>JAZQTY010000032.1:0-4582 GCA_045631025.1 Eubacteriales bacterium | reverse complement strand
GACTGGGTAATGCCCCTTTGTATAGTAGTCGCGATCTGGACCTCGCTCGGTACCTCCTTCCTGTCCTTTATTGCAGGTCTTCAGGGTATCGACAAGGCGCAATTCGAGGCGGGCGCAGTTGACGGAATAAGAAACAGATGGCAGGAGCTTTGGTACATAACGCTTCCCAACATGAAGCCTCAGCTTATGTTCGGTGCGGTTATGTCTATTACCAACTCGTTCGGCTTCGGTGCGGTCGTTACCGCGCTGTGCGGATTCCCGTCCGTTGACTACGCAGCACATACCATAGTTCACCACCTTGAGGACTACGGTTCCTCGCGTTTCGAGATCGGTTATTCTTCGACAATAGCAGTTATACTGTTTATCGTAATGATCGGCGCGAACGCGGTAGTAAAGAAGGTAATTTCTAAGGTAGGAGGATCGTGATATGGCAAAGTTGAGAACAAGAAAACATAAAGTCGTGCTTGCACGATCCAGGGGAGGCGACTTTGGAATAACGTGTTTGTTGGTTTTTCTCGGACTCTTCATGTTCATTCCTATGTACTACGTCGTTATTCAGTCCTTAAAGCCTCTTGACGAGCTTTGGATGTTCCCCCCGAGATTTTACGTAGCTAATCCTACGTTTAAGAACTTCCAGGATCTGTTGACTCTTATGAGCGGAAACCTCGTTCCGTTCTCGAGATACATATTTAACACGGTATTTACGTCGGTAGCGGGAACGCTCGGAAACCTGTTCTTCTCGTCCCTTGCAGCATACGCAATGGCGAAGATCGCATTCCCCGGCGGAAAGACGATGTTTAAGCTCGTAAGAACGTCACTCATGTTCCATAAGACCGTTACTGCGGTTACCTGCTTTATCCTCATGAGCTCGCTTCAGATAATAAATACCTACTGGGCAATAATCATTCCCGCATGGGGAACGACGCTCGGTCTGTACCTTATGAAGCAGTTTATGGAGACTAACGTAACCGACGCGGTACTTGAAAGTTCAAGACTTGACGGTGCGAGTGAGCTTCGTACCTTCTGGATAATCGCGATGCCGATGGTTAAGCCTGCGTGGCTGACGCTTATCATCTATTCGTTCCAGGACCTTTGGAACCAGGGTGCGTCCATCTACATCCACTCCGAGGAGCTCAAGTCACTTAACTACGCAATTCAGCAGATCACCGCAGGAGGAATCAAGCGTGCCGGCGCGAGCGCAGCAGCGACCGTCGTAATGATGCTCGTTCCTATCTCGGTATTCGTAATAACACAGTCGAACATCATTGAAACCATGGGTTCGAGCGGAATGAAAGACTAATTACAGGAGGAGAGTATGAAAAAAATAACAGCGGTTATTTGCGCGATATTTGCGCTCGTCATGGTATTGGCTCTCCCCGTAGGAGCAAGCGCGCCTTATCAGACGTACACCTATTCCATAAGCGGAACGGCTCTGTACTCACCTGACGCGTATGTTCCTGCAAAGTCTATTGACTCTGCGTACATGGGACTTTCCGATTCCTCTGTGATTGCAAAATATCACCCGAACGTAACCGATTCGAAGCAGAAGGAAGCGCTTATGACGCTCTCTAATCCTTCGGACATCGAGGTTGACGCGGCGATGAACGTGTATATCGCGGACACCGATAACAACAGAATCGTTGTCCTCGACAGATATTATAACCTTAAATTTATAATTTCCGACTTTGTAAACGACCAGGGTGTTCCGGATAGCCTTTCGGCGCCTCAAGGTGTGTTTATAACCGAGGATAAGGTGGTCGGAACCGACCACGTTAAGGGAAGAATATTCGTCTGCGACACGAACGCAAACAGAATTCTTACCTTTGACCATAACGGAAACTTCCTCTCCGTAATCCCCCAGCCCGAGTCCGAGCTGTTTGATGACGGCGCGGTATATAAGCCCGTTGCGGTTGCAGTTGACCAGTACGACAGACTTTACGTCGTATCCTCAACGACCTATCAGGGTATTATCGTTATGACGGATACGGGTGACTTTACCGGATTTATCGGAGCGCAGAAGGTCGTTATCTCCGCGTGGGATCAGATTTGGCGCCGTTTCCAGACGGATGAGCAGAGAAAGCTCTCTCAAAGCTACGTTTCCACCGAGTTTAACAACATCACTCTGTTCGGTGACTTTATCTACGTAACGACCTCGTCTATCGACGAGAACAACGTCATTTCTGCAATCAACGGTAAGTCAAAATCCGGTGACTACGCGCCCGTTAAGATGCTTAACGCAGCAGGCTCGGAGATCATGAGAAGAAACGGCTTCTACCCGCCTTCCGGTGAGGTTGACGTTCAAAAGACTAAAGTTTCGGATACTATATTCGGAGCTTCCACCGTGGTTGACGTTGCAGTCGGACCCGAAAAGACGTGGTCTATTATCGACCAGAAGAGAAGTAAGGTATTTACCTACGACTTTGACGGTAACCTTTTGTTCGCGTTTGGTGATACCGGACGTCAGCTCGGTAACATTTCCAGCAAGGGTCTTGCAGGTATCGTTTATCAGGGCGACAATATGATCTTGCTTGACAAGACGGCAAAATCCTTTACGGTTTATGAGAGAACCGAGTACGGTAATATTCTTATAAACGCGCTTCGAAACCAGAACGAGCGTCACTACGACCAGGCGATAGACGACTGGATAGAGATTCTTAAGAGAAACTCCAACTTCGACGCAGCGTACATCGGAATCGGTAACGCACTTTATCGAAGCAACAACCTTGAGGAAGCGCTTGAGTACTACCAGTCCGCATACGATACGGAGAACTACTCCATCGCATATAAGGATTTGAGAAAGAATTGGATGTCCAAGTACATCATTCTCATTCCTATCGGAGCTATCGCGCTCTGCGTTGCTTGCATGTTCTTTATGAAGTACGCAACCAAGGTAAACAAGAGAGTTGCAACCTCGGGCGAGAAAAAGAATTTCTGGCATCACTTCTTGTACGTGTTCCATATAATTCTCCATCCGTTTGACGGCTTCTGGGATCTTAAGCATGAGAAGAGAGGCTCGCTGCCCGCGGCTCTTACAATTCTCACAATGGTAATACTTACCTTCTACTATCAGGCAATCGGACAGGGCTATTTGCTCAATCCTCAGGAAAACTACTCAACGCTTATAACCGTGCTGTTGAGCGTTGGCGTACCTTTCGCACTGTGGACGATAGCAAACTGGTGTCTGACGACGCTCTTTGACGGTGAAGGAAGCTACAAGGATATCTTTATAGCAACCTGCTACGCGCTCATGCCTATGGTTATTATAATGATACCCACCACCATCATCTCCAACTTCCTCGTTGCAGAGGAGCTTGACATTCTCTCCGTTGTAAACGCATTTGCGTTTATTTGGGCAGGCTTGCTCATCTTCTGCGGAATGATGGTAACACACGACTACTCGATCTTTAAGAACGTTCTTACGACGATCGGAACGATAGTCGGTATGGTAATTATAATGTTTATAGCACTTTTGTTCTCGACGCTTCTTGGAAAGCTCGTAAGTTTCGTGGCAAATATCGTAACGGAAATTCAGTTCAGAATGTAGGATAGGAGGGAGAAACGTTATGAAATTCAATAAAATAATCGCTGCTCTTTTATCCGTGCTGATGCTGTTTAGCGCCTTTACGGTAGTTATGTCGGCAGAAGAGACCGAGTCTACAATAGAGTACGAGTACAACACGTCCAACGTAGAGCCTACCATCGACTACTTTACGGGTAAGGAGATCACTAACATCTCCGAGGATGGTAAGGTAACGCTTGGCGAAAAGGTAATTTATACCAAGGAAGATAAGCTGGAGTACATGGATCTCCGCTTTGAACAGCCCGAGGCGGACGGCTATCAGCTTTACGTTGACGCGTACAGCGGTGAGGTAGCGGTTCGTAATAAGGCAACGGGCGAGGTGCTTTTCACCAACCCCTATACCGTAGGTAACTCTACGGCAACCGACTCCATCAAGGAGCAGCTCCTTTCTCAGCTTGCAGTTAAGTTTATCGACGTTTCTACGGGCGATGACGAGACCTATTACAGCTATGCTTGGTCGGCTGCAAGAGGACAGGTAGTAGTAAGAAACATAAAGAACGGTATTCGTGTTGAGTACACCATCGGACGTGAGGAAGCGAGAATGCTCGTTCCCCGCGTAATCGAGAAGAGTGCGTTCGAGAAGAAGGTCATGGAGCCTATCAAGGCAGGCGCTTCTGAATTCCAGTTCAATAAGTTCATGTCTTACTATACGCTTCAGGACCCTGATGCAGAAACGAGCCAGACTCTTAAGGACGAGATGTACAAATCCTTCCCGATAACTAAGAAGATGGCAGTTTACGTAATGGACGAATCTGCGTCCAGCGCGGAAATTGCAACGGTTGAGGGAATCATCAAGACCTACGCTCCCGACTATACGTACGAGGAGCTCGACGAGGACCACATGCTCACAGAGTACGAGAGTGAGGATAAGAACCCTCCTCTGTTTAAGATGGCTCTTGAGTATACCGTTGACGAGCAGGGAATGGTCGTAAGACTTCCTGCAAACGGTATCCGCTTTAACGAGGCTCTCTACCAGCTTTACAGCATAGAGATTCTTCCTTA
>JAZQTY010000031.1:0-4218 GCA_045631025.1 Eubacteriales bacterium | reverse complement strand
AGACGAGGGTCGTCCCAACCGTCAACCATGTCGTTCTCAACGAGGTATCGGAGATAACGCTTGGACATAACGGTATTGGTTACGTTAAGGCGCGAAGTCGGAGGCCAAGCGGTCTTAGGAAGACAACACTTAGCTACAACTCCTTGGCTCACAGAACGACATGGCTACGATCCGACTTGGGTAGACGAGGGTCGTCCCAACCGTCAACCATGTCGTTCTCAACGAGGTATCGGAGATAACGCTTGGACATAACGGTATTGGTTACGTTAAGGCGCGCGAACTCTCTTTGCATGGGGGGCATCTCAAAGCCGATGTTATCAATTACCCACTCGTAAAGGGGACGGTGATTTTCAAATTCAAGAGAGCAGAGCGAATAGGTGATACCCTCAAGCGCGTCCTGAATGGGATGCGCGTAGTCGTAAAGAGGATAGATGCACCACTTGTCGCCCTGACGGTGGTGAGAGGTATGGACTATACGGTATATTGCGGGGTCGCGCATGTTCATATTGGGGCTCGCCATATCGATCTTTGCGCGGAGCGTGCGGCTTCCATCGGGGAACTCGCCTGCGCGCATACGGCGAAACAGGTCGAGATTTTCTTCGACGGAGCGGTTGCGATAGGGGCTCTCCTTGCCGGGCTCTGTAAGAGTACCGCGGTACTCTCTCATCTCCTCGGCAGAGAGGTCACAAACGTACGCCTTGCCGTCCATAATAAGCTTTTCAGCGTATTCGTAGCACTTATCAAAGTAGTCCGAGCCGTAGAAGATTCCGCCGTCGGGAGTAGCGCCAAGCCACGTAAGGTCCTCATAAATGGACTCTACGTATTCCATATCCTCCTTTGCGGGGTTGGTGTCGTCGTAGCGGAGGTTGAACTTACCGCCGTACTTCTTCGCCGTCTCGTAGTTTATAAGTATAGCCTTTGCAGAGCCGATATGGAGATATCCGTTAGGCTCGGGGGGAAAACGCGTATGAACCTTCTTTTCGGGGTGCTCCAAGCGGTCTGCGTCTATTATGTCGTGAATAAAATTATTTGCTATTTCTGCCATTTTCGTTTTTCCTTTGCTTTATATTACAGGGACTCTTTCATTTTGTTGATTCTCTCGGTAACCTTTTGTTTGCCGAGTATTTGCATTACAGAATACATATCGGGAGAGTTGATCTTTCCCGTTACCGCAAGACGCAAGAACATGCTTACGTCAGCGACGTTACCCTTGAACGCGTCGGGATTTGCCTTGTACGCCTTCATATCGGGAGTGTAGCCGTTCGCCTCTGCGACCGCCTTTATCTTATCGAACCAAGCGTTCATGTCGTCGCTCTCGTCGTAGGTAGAAAGGAAGCCGTCAAACACGTTCAGTATATCATCCTTGGGGAACTTATCGGGGTAGGGGCACTCGACGGAGAAAAACTCGTCGAAGAAAAATCCCATATAAGGCTTTGCGTCGCACCACGTCGCAAGGTCCTTACGAGGCTTCTTGCCACCTCTGCCTATTGCAAAGACTGCGGTAGCCATTTCCATATTGTCACGGAGCAGCTCGCCGAAGGGGCGGTCAAACTCAAGCGCCCACTCGGTAACTGCCGAGGTGACCTTTTGCGCGTCCATGCGGGAGATGACGTTCTTTGATACGTCACCCAGCTTGTCAAAGTCGAAAAGACAGCCGGAGACAGACATCTTCTTTACGTTAAAGGGGAATTCAAGGTATGACTTATCGGGATTCTGCATTCTCCATTCTTCGTAGTTGGAGTTGAGAAGCGTCATAACGTACTCGCAGACCGCCTCGGGGCAGTATCCCATGCGCGTGTAGTCGTCCATATTTGCGCCCATGTCGCGCTTTGAAAGCTTTTTCTTGTTGCCGTTCTCGTCAAGGCGCATGATCTGCGCGATGTGGAGATATTTGGGAGTCTTGAAGCCGAGGTATCTGAAAAGCTGAAGATGCTTTGCAAGGCTGGGGAGCCATTCCTCTCCTCGAATTACGTGAGTCGTGCCCATAAGATGGTCGTCAACGGCGTGCGCAAAGTGGTATGTGGGAATACCGTCGGACTTGAGAAGCACGAAATCCTCGTCGTTTTCGGGGATTTCCATGTTGCCCTTTACGAGGTCGGTGAACTTGACCTTTCTGTCGGGCGCGCCGTCGGCAAGTATTCTCAATACGAATGGGTTACCTGCCTTGAGGTTTTCCTTGACCTCATCAAGCGTTATTTCTCTTGCCTTGAGCATCTCTTGGCGGCGGCTTTCTGCCTCTGCCTGCCAGTCGGTGTTCTTAAGCTCCTCTTTTTTGTTTACGGAGAGTATCTCCTCGAGCTCGTCCTGCGCGGTAAAGCAGGGATACGCCTTGCCCTCCTTAACGAGCTGCTTTGCGTAAACGTGGTATATAGGACCGCGAAGGCTCTGCTTGTAAGGACCGTAAATTCCTTTATCACAAACCTTTCCGTCTGCGTCGAGCACAGCACCCTCGTCGAAGTTTATGCCGTAGCGTGCAAGGGTCTTTATAAGTCCCTCAGCAGCACCCGCAACCTCGCGGCGCGCGTCCGTGTCCTCGATTCGAAGATAGAGAACGCCGCCGCTTTGATGAGCGAGGCGCTCTGCAACGGTAGTGGGAAACAGACCGCCGAAATGAACAAATCCCGTGGGGCTGGGAGCAAAGCGAGTAACCTTTGCGCCCTCGGGGAGTGCGCGGGGCGGAAACTCTGCCTCAAGATCAGCGGGAGTTTTATTTACGTTTGGAAAAAGAAGCTCTGCAAGTAATTGATAATCCATTTTTTAGTCCTTTCGTTTATGTTACGTTTGTTTGATTTAAAAGAAAAACGTTGCGTTCTCAAGCGCCGAAGCGAGCGTGGAGGGCTCGCCGTGACCGGGATAGATAGTAATTGAACCGTCAAGTCCTCCAAGATAGTCAAGAGACGAGCGGAGGGAAGCGGTGTTGCCGCTCCAAAGATCGGTGCGTCCAACGCTGTCCGCAAAGAGTGTGTCGCCGCTTACGAGAATATCGCCGCACGAATAGCAAACGCTTCCGCCCGAATGTCCCGGGGTATGAATAACGGATATTTTTTCGTCTCCGAGCGGTATAACGTCACCATCCGAGAGTGTGTGCTCTGCGGGGCGGTGTACGCATTCTTTACGGAAGAAGGTGTAAAACGCGCTCTTGTGCGCGTCGCCGAGCATTACCGCGTCGTGCTCGTGTATATAAGCGGGGATTTTATAAGTATCTCTTACCGTATCGACCGATGTCGTATGGTCGAAATGACCGTGAGTTAAAAGTATGCCTTCAAGTGCCGCACCTTCCTCGGAAAGTACCGCGGAGATTGCCTCGACGGAAACGGCGGGATCAACGACGAGTGCGTGAGAGCCCGAAAGTAAAAGATAGGTATTTGCGCCAAATGAATACGGGCAAATTACTCTTATACGCATTTTTTACCTCAAAAAACAAAATTTCATTATATTATACCACAAAACTTTGTCGATGTCTATATTTTGCGCGAATTTTTTTATATAATTTTATATATTTATTTTGATATTTGAGGAAACATATTTGTTATTTTATTGACACCAACGCAAAAACATGATATAATTACGGTGAACTCAAAACAATACGGTAGGAGTGTTTTATATGAACAAAAATTTATACGACTATTATGTTATCGACCGTATCCACAGAAGCTTGCGCCAAAAATGCGAGCTTGACTTGGGAGCGGAATACAGCAAATTGGGACTCTCTGGCGAGGAGCGAATGACGCGCAGATTTGAGTATCTTTCCTCTCTTGAAGTGCCGCACATACATAACGACGAGAAGATAGTCCTTATGCGAACGGTCGCAAATCTTCCCGACGTATATACGGCAGAGGAGTGGGCAGAGATACGTAAGGAGCATTACGTTCACGAGCTTGGCTATGTTTCAAACCTATCTCCCGACTACGCGACTACTATCTCCAAAGGACTTTTGGCAGTCAGAGAGAGCGCAAACGAATATCAAGTCAGAATGATAGATGCAGTCCTCGATCTCTGCGACAGATACAAAGCAGAAGCAGAGAAAATGGGAAGAAAAGATATAGTGGAGGTACTTACACAAGTTCCTCGCTATCCCGCAAGAAATTTCCGTGAAGCATTACAGTTCTTCCGCATACTCCATTACACTCTGTGGCTCGAGGGCGATTACCATAACACCGTAGGTCGCTTCGACCAGTATATGTACCCTTATTTCAAAAAGGATATTGAGGACGGCGT
>JAZQTY010000030.1:0-1527 GCA_045631025.1 Eubacteriales bacterium | reverse complement strand
GTTGCTTTTCTGTGTAGTCCTGCATTATGCTTCCGTTATCCTCCTATCTGACCTTTAAGTCCGTGATCGTTTACCACCTTCAAAAGACTCTCCATTAGCTCCCGCGTCGGCGGCGAGACGTGTGCCATTTCATAAGCCCTGCCGAGTCCTGCGTACTTGTCAGAGCCTATGCGGTGGTAGGGAAGCAGGTGCATTTCGCTGACACCCTCAAGTGAGAAGGCGAATTTTGCGATGCTTCCGATTTCCGCTTCGGTGTCGTTAAAGGTAGGGATCACGGGAGTCCTTATTATAAGGCGCTTTGAGTCTCTTGCTATATGCCTTGCGTTTTCAAGGATAAGCTCGTTTGAGCGCGTGGTAAATTTCTCGTGTTTTTCACTGTCGACGTGCTTAATATCCATCAGCACCGTATCGACGTGCGGCAAAAGCCGTTTGATTATTTCGATATTCGCGTATCCCGTCGTTTCGATCGCGGTGGAAATACCGCGCTCGTGACAGGCGCGTAATAACGCCTCTGAAAATTCGGGCTGCCAAAGGCACTCGCCGCCCGAAAGCGTAACGCCGCCGTAGCCGGAGCGTCTGTAATACACTCTGTCGCGCTCAATCTCCTCAAGTACCTCGCCGACCGTCACATCCTTGCCGACGGGCTTCGTGACTCCCGCCGTAGTTATTTCTTCTTGCTTGTAGCTTTGCGACTCGGGATTACAGCACCATTTGCACCGAAGCGGACAGCCCTTAAGAAAAACTATCGTTCTGACACCGGGACCGTCGTGTATTGAAAAGCGTTGAATATTAAATATTCTGCCCGTTACCTCTGTAAGCTCTCGTTTCATATCACAGCCTCCGTCAGAAGCCCTGCTGCTCGGTACGGTTTATGATGTCCTCCTGCAGGCTCTTTGAAAGAGTAGTAAAGAGCGCGGAGTAGCCCGCGACGCGAACTACGAGCGATTTGTACTTTTCGGGATTCCTTTGCGCGTCGCGCAAGGTTTCGCGGCTGACGACGTTGAACTGCATGTGACTGCCCTTTTTGTCAAAGTAGCCGCGCACGAGCGCTACGAAGCTTTCAAGTCCGCTTCTTCCCTCAAGCGCCGAGGGGTGGAACTTCATATTAAAGAGCGTACCGTTTGAGGCGATATAGTGGTCGAGGCAGGAAACGGAGTTAGCCGCCGCCGTCGGGCCCTTTATATCTCTGCCTGCCGCAGGCGAAACGCCGTCTGCGATAGGCGTGTGAGCAAGTCTGCCGTCGGGGGTTGCGCCCGTCTGCGCTCCAAGCGGAACGTTTGCGGAAACGGGGTAAAGCCCTGCTTGATACGTGCCGCCGCGCGGATTTTTGTAGCGTTCAAGCGGCTTCGTATAGGTGTAAGCCATTTCTCTGGCAAGGGCATCAACCTCGTCCTCATCGTTTCCGAATTTGTCAAGTCCGCCAATGTCCTCGAGCAGCTCCCCGTACTTTTTCTTGTCCGTGTCACTTGCCTTGTTTGCTCTTACGGTGAGATAAACCGTTTTTATATCGAAGTCGGATCGTAGCCA
>JAZQTY010000029.1:0-5297 GCA_045631025.1 Eubacteriales bacterium | reverse complement strand
TCCGTATTTGTCATACATATACTGTATGACCTCGTCGCGTCGGTTATAGCAAAAGTCAATATCAATATCGGGCATACTTACTCTCTCGGGATTAAGAAACCTCTCGAACAGCAAGTCAAATTTAATAGAATCAACGTCAGTAATTCCTATAAGGAACGCAACGAGGCTACCCGCTCCCGAGCCTCTGCCGGGACCTACGGGAATATCCCTTGATTTCGCAAACGCGACGTAATCCTGAACTATCAAAAAGTAATCGTCATACCCCATATCGGAGATAACTGAAAGCTCATATTCAACTCGTTCAAGATACGCACGTTCGCCTTGCGGCTCAAATACGAGCGATCCGTCTGCCAAACGGCGCTCAATTCCTTTTTCTACCAAAGCACGCAAATAATCCGAGGAGGAAAGTCCGCCCGGCGCCTTATAGGTAGGAAGCTTTGGCTCGTCAAAGGAGAACTCAAAATTACACATATCGGCAATTTTGACCGTGTTTTCGATTGCCCCATGATACTTTCCGAAAAGCATCTTCATTTCGGCGGTATTTTTATAGTAAAACTCATCCACCTCAAAGCCGATAGGTCTACCGTCAGTTATAACGGTATTCGTTTGAATGCACATGAGCACCGCTTGCGTGGTTGCATTTTCGCGACGCAAATAGTGGCAGTCGTTGGTTGCAACGAGGGGCAAAGAGCACTCCTCGGCAAGTCTTACAAGCTGCGGCAGAATTTGCAGCTGCTCACTTAACCCGTGATTTTGAATTTCAATATAAAAGTTATCCTTACCGAATATACCCGAAAGCTCCTTGGCGTACGCAACCGCGGCGTTATAATCTCCCGCCGACAAAAGCGAGGGGATCTTTCCCGCAAGGCATGCAGAGAGCGCGATCAAGCCCTCGGAATGCTCTCGAAGCAGCTCCATATCTATACGCGGCTTCGAATAAAATCCCTCGGTAAAGGACTTTGATACGAGATATATAAGGTTTCTGTATCCCACCTCGTTCTTGCACAAAAGCACGAGGTGATTATACTTTCCGTTTCCGTCAGCATAGACTGTTTTATCAAATCTCGATCCTGATGCGACGTAAACCTCACATCCAATTATAGGCTTAATGCCTTCCTTGATACACGCTCTGTAAAAGCTTACCGCACCGTACATTACTCCGTGGTCGGTTAAAGCCACCGCAGTATGTCCACACTCTCTGGCTCTGACGGGTATATCGCTTATTCTACACGCACCGTCAAGTAAGCTATATTCACTGTGAAGATGAAGATGTACAAACTCTGACACATCCGCCACCGCCCTTTCTAAAAATTATTCTCTCTTTGACGTATCGTCACGTCTGAAAAGTATCATAAGACCTATGCCAAGTGAAAATGCCGCAAAAGTAACGCCTGCAATGATTATTACTATTTTATAATCAAATCCGGTAACGTCCGTATCGGAAAAATTTCTTATCTCATTTCGCTTATTTTCAACAAGAGCTTGAAGCTCGTCGGAGGAATATTCAGCACTATATCCTTTTACGTCGTGTATCCAAACCGACAAGGCTCCGGAATCCTCGGTTACCGCTTTGACACTGACTGTCAGATAATTCGCAAGATTTTCTGCGGCATATTCCGAGACGTCAAAATACAGCTCCGTCCTCGATCCGTTTTTTAATACGCCCTTTGCAACGATCCTGTTCTTATCATATCCTGCAGTAAGAGCAATTTCATATAGTGCGTTTTCAGATGCGGACTGATCGTTTGCTTCAACAGTTATTGAAATTACCGAGGTATAAACGTAGCTTTCCGGATATGGCAAGCTACCAATTATCTGCACCGCCTCTCCGTGCTTCAACGGCGCGGATACTGCTCGGAGAGCTCTTATTTCATCAGCGTCCTGGTCTGATAGAATAGTCGTACAATTTTCTCCCGCTCGCATACAGTTAAAATCCGATGCGACGGAAAAATCCATATAAGTAAAGCTACCCTTCGTCGTTTGTAAGCCTTCTTCTGCAAAAGCCTTCGTCCAAAGCTTGCCAAAAGACGGAAATGCCACATCTGCTTCTATTATATTCTCCCAAGAAGAAGCCTTAAAATATTTTAGTAAATACTCCGTTTGTTCTTTAACGTTTTGAGCGTCTATAGCACGCAACAATGCGCACATATCATTATATTGTGAGTCGCTTGCGTCAATTACAAAGCTCGATATTTCTTCATTTTGCAATAGCTTGAGGTAATTATAGACGTATGCGCATGAGAGTGCCGCTCCATCAAGATAAGGATTCGCACGCCACATATAAATTACCGAGCACGGCGCACTTTGATATTTGGTACGCAAGTTATCAAGAAATTCACAAAATACGGAAATATTATGTGCGCCGATAAAGGTATTGTCCGTATATTTAGTATCAATTCCATTTAAAATTTTCTCATCGTCAATTCCAAGTGGCGATGCATTAGACTCAACAATAACGGAATAGCTGAATTTTTGGGAAAAATTGCTGTTTAAAAAGTCCGCTACACAATCCAAAAAAGCGGACGGAGAAAGCTGACTATCCTCATAACCGGCGTCGGAATAATCGTTTCTGTCAGAAACGGAAACAACGATATCAATGCCTGAATTGATTTGGCGAACGGAATTGGCGATCACGGCAGTGTAGAATGCATATTGCTCACAATATTCTTCAGCAGACACACCTCCCATATCGTTAACCGTTTCGACCTCATCGGCACAGCTCCCGATTATAATTCCCGCAATCCTTCCGCTTTCCTGACTATATCTATTACCAATAAATTCAGACACGTTACACACATATTCTAAAGCATCTTCAGAATACAGCGATGGAATACCGAATTTTGATACCTCTCCTATGGGATAGTATAAAAATCTTAAATATACGTTACAATTATTAAGTGAAGCTGCCAATATGGCCCTATCAAGCTTGTCTATATAGGATTTTCTTATGTTAAACGATGCGTTTTTTACAGTATAAATTATACTATCAGCAGCATCGCCCTCTAATAAATTAAGATCTACATCGATAATAGCAGTACCTATTCCTTCGTTAATGATCGAAATTCCGCTATCGGTACTCAATCCCTTAAAATTAGTACGATCCTCTTTATCGTATACGTACGTTGAATTAACGGCAGGAATAAGAGGCTGCGCCGCAATGAAATTTTCCCCCTCGGGAGATGATAGCACGACGGCATAATTGGAATATCTGTCGATTATGTTCTCAACCTCAACGTAAAACGTAAATCTTACCGACATAGCTGACTTTGCCAAAGGAAGTACGTTAGGTGCAGTTATTGCTTCTTGAATATCCTTTGAAGGTGCTGCCGAATATATATGTATCTCATAGTCCGAATGACTTATCATAAAATCGTGACTAACAGTACCTGCAACCAACACCTGGGACTTTTCCGCATCGTACGTACAAGAAAAGGAAACAACACCAATATACTCGTCAGACTTTGGCAAATCGGCTGATTCATTTAAATCTTCCGCAAAAACGAGGGGGACAAAAATCGTCCAGCAAAAGACTATACACATTATAACGCAAATCACTTTCTTCATTTTATCCCCTCCCTTCAAACGCTTTAATTAAAAAAATGATAATTGGTCCGTTTCATTAAGGTTATCCAAAACGTGGTTTTTACGTAATATTTCAATTACGCTTTTAGTAAGCTTTGCTCGTATTCGCAAATCGTCAACCGAGAAGAATTTTTCCTCATTTCTTGCCGCAATAATATTTATAGCTGCATTTTCACCAAGTCCGGGCAGCGCAGAAAACGGCATACGTATTGCCCCGTTTTCAGGCAAGAATATGTAAGAATCCGATTTTTCAATATCAATCGGCAAAAATCTTATACCGCGAGACATACACTCGTTTATAAGCTGAAGCACGGGAATGGAGCTTTGCTCCTTGGGAGAAGCTTCCTTTCCTCGCTTTTCAATATCCTTAATGGTTGCCATAACTCCGCTTCTTCCGCGCATGACGACCTCTGCGTCAAATGCTCCCGGAGCAACTGTAAACATCGAGCAATAAAACGCGATCGGTATATGTACCTTGTACCAGCCAAGACGGATAGCAGACATAACGTAAGCCGCCGCGTGTGCCTTTGGGAACATGTATTTTATCTTCTTACAAGAGCCTATATACCATTCGGGAACGTTGTGAGCGCGCATTTCCGCCTCCCACTCGGGCGTAAGTCCCTTTCCCTTTCTTACGCTTTCCATTATCTTAAACGCAAGCGCATTTTCAAGACCGTATCTGATTAGGTCAAGCATAATGCCGTCACGCGTTCCGATAACCTGCGAAATATCGCAAATACCGTCTTTAATCAAATCCTGCGCGTTGCCGAGCCAAACGTCCGTTCCGTGAGTAAGCCCCGATATCTGTAAAAGGTCGGCAAAGTTCTTGGGCTTTGCTTCAATAAGCACCTGCTGTAAAAATCGAGTACCGAACTCCGGCAATCCAAACGTACCGATCTGCGCATCAATATCCTCCGGGGAAACACCAAGAGGTCTTGTCGATGCAAAGAGCTCGTACACCTCGGGATCGTTCATGGGCACGTCCATAACGCTCGTATTTGAAAAGCGTTCAAGATACTTATATTTGGTTGGAATATCGTGTCCCAGCTCGTCAAGCTTAAGTATAGTATCGTGCAGATAAGAGAACGCAAAGTGCGTTGTGATCGTATCCGAGTGCGGGTCGTCCGCGGGGTGTTGTACCGGAGTAAAATCATACACCTCGTACTCTCTCGGGACAACGATTATTCCGCCGGGATGCTGTCCCGTGGTACGCTTTACTCCGACGCAATTCTGTATCATGCGCTCCATCTCTGCTCTGCCAATGCTTACACCCTTTTGCTCAAAGTATTTTGCGATAAAGCCGTAGGCAGTCTTGTCCGCAAGCGTTCCGAGCGTTCCTGCGCGAAACACGTTTTCAGCTCCAAAAAGCTCCTCGGTATATTTATGCACCTTACCTTGAACGTCACCAGAAAAGTTAAGGTCAATATCCGGTGATTTATCTCCGTAGAATCCAAGGAAGGTTTCAAACGGAATATCGTGACCGTCAGCGCAATATTTCGTTCCGCACTTCGGGCAGTTTGCGTCCGGCAAATCAAAGCCGGAGCCCACCGTTCCGTCAGTAAAGAACTCCGAGTGACGGCAATTAGGACAGTAATAGTGCGGAGGCAAAGGATTAACCTCTGAAATACCCGACATGGTAGCAACGAAGGACGAGCCCACAGAGCCGCGCGAGCCGACGAGATATCCCTGGCTTTCGCTGTACCAAACAAGCTTCT
>JAZQTY010000028.1:0-5683 GCA_045631025.1 Eubacteriales bacterium | reverse complement strand
CCTTACAAAATATTGCTTTGAGGGATATATCAAAATAAAATTCGTTTCAATCAAAAAATACTATTGCAAGTTAGAATAATTGATGCTATAATACTTATATACTTACGAGGTGTTAGTAATGAAGCTTTGTTTTTCAACTCTCGGCTGCTCGGATATGAGCCTTGAGGAAATTCTCGCTCTTTGCGCGGACTACCGCATATCCGCCCTTGAAATAAGAGGAATAGGCGGCGTTCTTGACAATTCAAAAATACAAGCCTTTGCAAAGGAATCAATAGGTGTCACGAGCGAGGCGTTTCGCGCAAGCGGAGTCGCTCCCAAGGTGCTCGGCACCTCCTGCTCCTTTCACAACGCCGAAAGGTTCGACAAGTCCGTAGGTGAAGGACTTGCCGCAATAGAGCTTGCAGAAAAGCTCGGAATTCCGTATATTCGCGTTTTTGGAGACAAAATTCTTTCCGACGACGAGCTTGGATGTACAGAGCGCGTAATATCCGGCTTAAAAACGCTTTGCGCAGCCGCAAAAAATACGTCCGTGCTTTTGGAAATACACGGAAACTTCAACACGGTAACGACTCTCTCTCCGATATTAAACGAGCTTCACGATACAAAGAATTTCGGACTTATATGGGATATTGAGCATACGCACGGCAGCTACGGAGAGAATTGGCTTGATTTTTACGAGATTGTCCGTCCATTCGTAAAGCACGTGCATATAAAGGACCGTTCCGACGCAGAGGACAGGCTCGTCCTCGTCGGCAAGGGAGATATTCCGATAATACCAATAGTTAAAAGACTTTTGAGTGACGGCTACGACGGCTGTCTTTCACTCGAATGGGAAAAGAAATGGCATCCGGAGCTTCCCGATATACGTACGGCTCTTGATTCCTTTATTAAAACGATGAACGAGGTACGTACCTGATGGGCGCAGACAGAATAATACTAATAATCATGGCAATATTTGCCGTGGCAGGCGGAATTGACAAAATATTCGGCAGCCGCTTCGGTCTCGGAGAAGCCTTTGAGCGCGGTATCCTGCTTATGGGACAGCTTTTCCTCTCAATGAGCGGAATGATAGTGCTCGCTCCCGTAATTGCCAAGCTTTTATCCCCCGTAGTTATTCCCGTATATAAGTTTTTGGGAGCAGATCCCGCAATGTTCGCAGGCTCATTTTTGGCTTGCGACATGGGTGGATATCCTCTCGCACTTGAGCTTACGGAAAACGCGGATGCCGCGCGGCTTGGCGGAATAATCGCCGCGTCTATGCTCGGAGCTACCGTAATCTTCACCATTCCCGTTGCCATGGGAGTTATAAAAAAAGAGGATCGCCCGTTTGCCGCTAAAGGACTGCTTTGCGGTATCGTTACGGTGCCGATCGGCATTTTCGTAGGCGGCATAGTCGCAGGCTGCTCGCCTCTGTTCGTGCTCAAAAACACCGTGCCGATAATAATTCTCGCCGTGATTATCGCGCTTGGGCTGTGGAAGCTTGAACGCATACTCATAAAGTGCTTTACGTACTTCGGAAGATTTATGACGGCGCTTGCAATAGCGGGACTCGTCGTATCACTCGTCGAGAGGCTCTGCAAGGTCACGATAATTCCGGGACTTGACGCGCTTGACGGAGCGTTTACGGTGATCGGAGACATCGCTCTCATGCTTGCAGGCGCATTCCCACTTATGTTCATAGTAAATAAGCTTCTCAAAAAGCCGCTCGCGGCGCTCGGCAGAAAAATGAATATAAACGAGTCCTCCGTGTCGGGACTTCTCACGTCGCTTGTCAATTCCATACCCGTATTTGATTCCGTAGGCAGCATGGACGAGCGCGGAAAGGTTATAAACATGGCGTTTGCCGTATCGGGAGCGTTCGTTTTCGGAGACCATCTGGCGTTCACCGCGGGAAGCGATCCCGCCGCAATACTCGGACTTATTGCAGGTAAGCTCGCCGCAGGCTTATGCGCGGTGCTCTTGGCAATACTTATGACTAAAAAGAAAAAAGGAGATACACCCAATGTTTGACTTTCACATCCACTCCTCGGTATCCTTTGATACCGACGTTCCCGCAAGGGATATAGCGCTTGCCGCAAAGGAAAAGGGACTTCTTGAAATTTGCTTTACTGACCACTGGGACTATCTTCCTAATCCCACGGATAAGCACGACCTTTTCTCACTCGACGACTACGCGGCGGCATACGATAATTTGCGCGTTGACGGACTTAAGATACGTCGCGGAATAGAGCTCGGCTTTAACGAATGGAACATGGACGAGTGCCGCAAGGTACTCGAAGCGCGTAGCTTTGACTTCGTAATCGGCTCGGTTCATTACGCCGACGGCTGCGATCCTCACTACAAGGAATATTGGGAAGGAAAAACCGTTGAGGTTGCGTACATGAGATATCTTGAGCACGAGCTCGAATGCATAAGACGCCATAAGGATTTCGACGTGCTCGGTCACCTGACGTACGTTTGCAAGTCTCCGCAAAATCCCTTCCACGCGCCGCTTCGTTACGATGAGTGCCGCGAGCTTGCAGACGAGATAATGAAGTTCCTTATACGCAACGGCAAGGGCATCGAGGTGAACACGAGCGGTGTTGACAAGGGAGTTGACCTTATTCCTTCCATGGATTACGTGCGCCGCTTCCGCGAGCTCGGAGGAGAGATAATCACCGTCGGCTCGGATTCTCACGACGCCGTTCGCGTAGGTCAGTACTGCAAGGAAACGATAGAGCAAATAAAGGACATCTTCGGCTACGTTTGTACGTTTGAGAATAGACAGCCTATATTCCATAAGCTATAAGAAAATCCCCGACAGATTTTTAATATCAGTCGGGGATTTTCTGTTATAACTATTGTAATCCGTTGTTCTCTGAAAAATCGGGCGTATAATCCTTTTTAGCAGAGGAAAGTTCTTGAACGAAGCCGTTTATCCCAAGCTTTGCGGCATAATCCGTCACTGACTCGTATTCAAAGCGCGTTAGACGACGGTGCAAATTTTTATGAGGACAATCCATGGCAAAATCGGGGGTATACTGACTCATAATACTGACGAGGATGTCCTCCTTTGGGAGTATTTCCGTAAGCGTTCGCAAAACCTCGATGCTGTCCTTGCGACACCCCGGAAGCACCAAATGGCGCACGAGCATTCCGCGAAGAAGCATACCCTTCTCACTGTATCTGCATTTTCCAACCTGCGCGTACATCTCTTGAAGCGCCGCGCAAGCAACGTCAGGGTAATCGGGGGCGAATGAGTATAACGCCGCGTTCTCTCTCGACATATATTTAAAATCAGGCATATAAATATCCACGAGCCCACTGAAGCGACGAAGCGTTTGTACACTTTCGTAGCCCGACGTATTATAGAGCACAGGGATACTTAAGCTCGGCTTAACTGCTTCAAGCGCTTCTATCACTCGGTCTGCAAAGTGCGTAGGCGTAACGAGATTTATATTAGCCGCTCCACTTGCCTCAAGTGCCTTGATGGCGTCAGCAAGCTCATTCGGCGAATACTCTCTTCCCGATATCTCGCCTCGACTTATATTTTTATTCTGGCAAAAAACGCATCCGAGCGAGCAGCCGCAAAAGAATACAGTTCCCGAGCCGATCTCTCCGCTTACGGGCGGCTCCTCGAAGCGGTGCAGCGCGATGCGGGCTATTCTCATTTCTTTTTCCATTCCGCAAGCACCAAGCTCGCCATCTTGACGTCGAGCACCGCACTCTCTCGGACACAAAAAGCACCCCTCCATACCGTAAGCTCCTTTCCGTTTTTTAAATTATACACTAAAAATTCTTCAAAAGCAACATTATTTACAAAAAATCTATAAGCACTAAATGAAATGGATAAATTTGTATATATAATATAATTTAGTAGCGCTGTATAATATGAAAGGTCAATCTCATGAATAAAATCAAAACGGCAGAAATACTTTGCGTCGGCACGGAGCTGTTGCTTGGCGATATAGTCAATACGAACGCCGCGTTTTTGTCGCGGCGGCTTGCTGACCTCGGCATTTGCGTTTACCGCCACACGGCGGTTGGCGACAATCCAAAAAGACTTGAGGCGGCGCTCAAGTGCGCCCTTGAATCGTCAGATTTAGTTATAACGAGCGGCGGACTCGGACCAACCTACGACGATCTCACCAAGGAAACCGTTGCGGCGTGCTTCGGACTCCCGCTCGAGGAGCACGCAGAGTCGCTTGAACGAATAAAAAGTTATTTTTCACGCACGGGCAGAACGATGACCGAAAACAATAAAAAGCAGGCTATGATGCCACGCACGGCTCACGTTTTTAACAACGACTACGGAACTGCTCCCGCGCTCGCTATCTACGACGAAAAAAACGATAAGACGGTAATCATGCTCCCCGGCCCTCCCAATGAGCTAATTCCTCTATTTAACGAGGAAGTCACTCCGTATCTGAAAAAAAGAACGGATTGCGTTCTCGTCAGCAAAAATATACACTTCTTCGGCATTGGCGAATCCGCGCTTGAGGAAAAAATAACGTCTATTATGACCGAAGCGCAAAACCCCACGGTTGCTCCCTACTGCAAGGAGGGAGAAGTAAGACTCCGCGTAACCGCAAAGGCGCAGGATGAGTGCCAAGCCGTCAAAATGTGCGACGCCATGATAAAAAAAATAACGGCGCACGAGGTTGGACAATTCGTCTACGGTATTGACGTCGATTCGCTTGAGCACGCGCTGATAAACGCGCTTCACGAGCATTCTCTGTCGATCTGTACGGCAGAATCCTGCACGGGCGGACTTATCGCCGAGCGTATTACTGCGGTGGCGGGCTGCTCTGACGTATTTTACGGCGGTTGCGTAACCTACACAAACGAAATCAAGCAAAGGCTGCTCGGAGTAAACGCCGAAACACTTAACACTCACGGCGCAGTTTCCGCCGAGACCGCCATGGAAATGGCGCGCGGAGCAAGAGAACGGCTTGGGACGGATATTGCGGTTTCCGCGACGGGAATAGCAGGACCTTCGGGCGGCACCCCCGAAACTCCCGTAGGAACGGTATTTATAGGCGTTTCAACCAAATACGGCGAGGATTTCCGCAAGCTTACCTTGTCCTCAATGAGAAGCCGAGATTATATAAGAACCGTCAGCGCAACCAACGCATTTGATATTGCGCTTAAAGCCGTCTTAATGCTGACAAAAAATTAACAAACCTTTAATTTTAACAAAAAAACTCAAAAAATTATTGACAATTTTCCGCTTGTGTATTATAATGTAAGTCAAAACATTTAAAAAATGATATTATTAGAGGTATAAAATGACTAAATTCAGAAGAATCGGCGTTCTTACGTCCGGCGGCGACGCGCCCGGAATGAACGCAGCTATAAGAGCAATTACCCGTAAGGCTCTCGAGCAGGGCGTTGAGGTAATGGGAATAATCGGAGGCTACAGCGGACTTATAAATGAAAATATAATTCCCTTGACTACTCACGCCGTTTCAAACGTAATTACTCACGGTGGTACTCTGCTCTATTCCGACAGATGCAAGGAATTCAAGACCGAGGCGGGTATGCAGAAGGCTATCGCAACCTGCAAAAAATTCAATATAGACGCTATCGTTGCTATCGGCGGTGACGGAACCTTCCGCGGAGCTACCGACCTCACTCTCCACGGCATTCCCACCATCGGAGTTACGGGCACTATCGACAACGATATTACCGCAACTGACTACAC
>JAZQTY010000027.1:0-5289 GCA_045631025.1 Eubacteriales bacterium | reverse complement strand
GCCACGACAAATGGGAGCCACTTGTGGCTCCCATTTGTCGTGAAACCCGCACGCGAACCCACTCGGTGCGCAAAGCGCGCCGAATATGGGTTCGCATTTTCGCCGTAGAGCAACGCCCGCTCGCGAGGCGGTGGCGAGGCGAAAAATATTCGCCGTAGGCGAAATTCCCGTTGATTTGCAAGAGGGGAGCCACTTGTGGCTCCCATTTGTCGTGAAACCCGCACGCGAACCCACTCGGTGCGCAAAGCGCGCCGAATATGGGTTCGCATTTTGCGAGTAAAGCCGACGTGAGCTTGCTCAACGTCGCAACGAGCAAAAATATTCGCCAGAGGCGAAATTCCCGTTGCGGAGAGCCTTCTTTTTTGTCATTACGCCTGTTCGCAAATATTTTTTCTTTACTTTTACAATTATTTTTGCATAATATCTTTACTTTTTGCTAAAAATATGCTATGATAAGTAAAGATTAGAAAGGCGGTGCGAAATGTATTCTTACGACGGTTTAAATAATCTGATAAAAGAAAGAGGTATGAAAAAATCCGAGCTTACAAAAGGACTCGGCATATCCTCTCGTACTATTGCTAAAATCGGCAAGGGTGAAAGAATAGCCGACAACGTTATTTTGCGCCTTTGCGAATATTTCGGTTGTCAAAGGGAAGACATCGTCAGCGAGATATGCGACAACAAAATATTGCAGATATTGAGAGAAGAAAAAAACGCGAGGATCAGCGGCGGTCTGTATCATGAAACGCAGGTTCGCCTTACCTACAACTCCAACCGCATTGAGGGCAGTAGGCTTTCCGAGGACCAGACGAGACTGATTTTTGAAACCAATACTGTGGGAGCGGAGCAGGGAGTCAGGGTTGACGATATAATAGAAACCGCAAACCACTTCCGCGCTATTGATTATATCATTGATTGTGCCGAAGCGCCGCTCTCCGAGGATATAATAAAAACGCTGCACAAAATACTAAAGACGGGCACGCAGGATTCTTACGTATCGTGGTTTAACGTGGGTGAATATAAGGCAAGACCCAACGTCGTGGGCGGTCAGGAAACTACACCGCCGTCAAGAGTAGCGGCAGAGATGAAAAAGCTTCTCCGCGAGTATTCTAAGACGTCCGAGGTCGATATTCGCGACATTATCAAGCTCCATCACGATTTTGAAAGGATACATCCTTTCCAAGACGGAAACGGCAGAGTGGGCAGACTTATAGCATTCAAGGAATGCCTGCGTTTCAATATCGTACCCTTTATTATTGAAGATAGCAAAAAAATGTTTTATTATCGCGGTTTGAAAGAGTGGAATCATGAGCGAGGATTTCTTATCGAAACCTGTCTTGACGGTCAAGACACCTACAAGACGCTTTTAAACTATTTTGATATCGAATATGGTGAATAATTTATTGCTGTTCCTGAATTTATAAAATCATTAAAGGAGAAACCCCAAAATGGCTTTAATTAAATGTCCCGAATGCGGAAAGGAAGTATCCGACAGAGCTCCGGCATGTATTCATTGCGGATTTCCGTTTTCTGAAAACATAAGTAAGACCAAACAGACTCCTACCTTCTTCAAAGTAATATTAACGGGTTATCCCAAGGAGCAAAAATTAACCTTGATCAAGGGACTCAGATTGATTTTTAATATGGGCTTGGTTGATGCTAAGAACGTTTCTGAAAGCTTGCCGTTTGAGCTTGTTAAGGGCTTGACTAAAGACGAGTGCGAGGAGTTGAAAAAACAATTAGAAAGCTATTATGGATCGGTGGAAATCGTTGCTGATTATAATTCTAAAAAGCATACTTCTAAAATCAAACAAGTTCGCTGTCCAATCTGTGGTTCAACATCAATATCGACTGCGAAAAGAGGGTATTCTATCACTTTTGGATTTTTTGGTAGAAATGATCTTGTAAATGTTTGTCAAACGTGTGGCTTTAAATTCAAACCAAAAGCTTGATTCTGTTCGAGTCCCCTAGGCTAATCGCCGAAAGATTTACGCTTGTTTTTGATGGCTTTTGCAAGACGTTAATATTTAAATTTATTAAAAAACAAAATGGGCTGAGTCATGTTAGCGCAATTTCTGCAGCTAAGCGACTCAGCCCATATCAATTAAATTACAAGTTTACTACCAGCTGCGCGAGCGCGATAATACACGGCATGGTTGCGATAGACAAAAGCGAGGTCATTCCAACGCCCTGCGCCGAAAAGCGAGGCGAGATGTCGTAAAGCTCGGCGAGCATAGAAACTGCCGTAGCCGACGGCATACATGTGAGCGCAGTGGCGAAAAGTATCCAGTCGGCGCTAAACGGTAAGAACAGAGAAGCGAGCTTCATAACGCCGCACACGGTAAGTGGAATCAGGACGAGCTTGAAAAGACAGAGATAATAAAGCTTTCCTGAAACGAGAACCTTGCGTAGGCTTACCGTAGAGAGTAGTGCGCCTATGATAAGCATCGAAATAGGTGTGCAGAGTCCCGAGACGTACATAAGGGTGTCCGAGACGAACGGCAAAGTGCCCTTAAGGCTAAAGCCTTGAAGCGCAGGTATGGCGGGGAGAAGGAATATCGCAATTCCTATAAGGCTTGGAATCGTGCCCTTGTTGATAAGCGCTTTTTTGGGCGTCACCTTAATGTCCTCTCTGTGCCGTCCGAGAATGCTCATGCCGAGCGTCCAGAGAAGAATATTAAAGCTTATCATTATGAAAGACGCCTGAAACGCCCCGGTCTCCTTAAAGAGCGCACCGAGAATGGGAATACCAATAAAGCCCGTGTTACCGAATACCATTGAAAACTCAAGTATTTTTCGCTCGTCCATGTGCTTTATTTTTATACACACGACGTACGCGATAGCGCCCATAAACAAATGCACTCCGAAGCCGAGCAGAAGCGTTTTAAGGCCGAGCAAAAAGCTTTCCTTGGTATATGGCTGTGAGGTTATCGAATAGATTATCAGCGCGGGCTGTCCGATATTTATTATGAGTGACGACAGCTTTTTCGAGGCAACGGAGTCGATAATGCCCCTCTTGCCCGCTATATATCCTATAATAAGCAGTATAAACAGCGTCGCTATTGTAATGAGAAACGATTTAAAATCCATGTTTGACCCTTCTTAAGCCTTTTCAAATTACGGAATCTATTTTTTCCTTAATTGCCTTCATATCGGCGAGCATTTCTTCTTTTTTGCGGGGATCGCGCAAAAGAAGCGCGGGGTGATAGACCGCCGTTACGTAGAAGTTGCCCTTTTTAAACCAAACGCCGTGCTCCTTGGTGATTTTGAAATCAGGTTTTATTAGGCGCATGGCGGAAATTCTGCCGAGGCAAACTATGACCTTCGGGTTTATAAGTCTTACCTGTCTGCGCAAGAATTCAATACAGGCGTCTTCCTCTGCAGGGAGAGGGTCGCGGTTTTTGGGCGGTCGGCACTTGAGAATGTTCGCAATATATACGTTTTCTCTCGGAATGTCAACGGCAAAAAGATATTGGTCGAGCAGCTTGCCCGCTCTGCCAACGAAGGGAATACCCGTTTTGTCCTCGTTATCTCCGGGGGCTTCGCCGACGAAAAGCACGTCGGCGTTTTCGTTTCCTACGCCGAAAACGCAATTCGTTCGAGTTTTACAAAGCTCGCAGGCAGTACAGCTCTCGCAGTCCGCGCGCAGATTTTCCCATGAATCACTCATATTAAAATCCTTTCAATTTTATAACGCTCAAAGCGTTATTTTTCTTGCTTCGAGATAATATCTCTTGTCCTCGGCGTGTCCCATCGAGAAGGTCTTGCGGGGGAGCGCACCGTCGAAGATTACGGTCTTAAAGAGATCTGACTTGCCCATTCCGTCAAATATAAAGCCGATAGCACCCTCGCGGTGAGCGAGCGTTTCGGTGGAGTTTATTCCGTGAATGTAGTCCACCTCTGCGCCGTTGTGGCTCTTTACGTATTCGTCGATAAAGTCCTGAAGCGTGCCGACGGTGAGCTGACGCACGGGCGCGTCTACGGTGAGCGTGCCCTCGCCCTCGGCGCTTACGTAGCGCACGGTCTGTGCACTTGCCGCGCCGTCGAGAGAACTTACGTACTTTTTAAGCTCTGCGAGCACGTCAGAGGGATTAACGCCGAACATAACGCGGTATATAGGCTCGAATTTGAGGGAGTCGTCGTGAACGTTTACTACCTCAACGAGCGCGTATCTTGCGGGATGCGTGCTTGCCGCATCCGCGCCTATTTTTGCCTTTATTTCCTCGTACGCCGCCTTTGCGGATGCGAGGGAGTGATTTCCGTCACCGACGGCAAATAGCAGGGGAGCAAGGCCCTCCACGCCGTAGCGCGACGCCATGCTCTCGGGGGAGATGAGGGCGTCGAGCGCCTCTGCAAGCGATTTTTTCTCCTCGCACGAGAGGAAGCGTCCCTTGATGTGTCCGCCGCCGAGCATAAGCTCGGTGTCGTAAGCGACCTTGCCGTCCTTGCCGGTAAGCGGCTCGATAACAGAGCAGTCGGGGTCGTCAATAAGCATCATAACGTGAGGTAGCTCGATATCCGCGCCGCGTCTTATCGCAACGCGCGGGGGTATTCTTTCAATTACGGTTGCCTCGGTCGCGCGAATGAGGGCGTTTGCGCCTTTCTTGTAGTCGTACTCCTCAAGGTCAACGGCAAGTACCACGCCGCGGCGCACGTCGCCGTCGGACTGCGTTCGCTCAACGTATATCATGGAGTCCTTGTGCTCAACGAGAACGTCTGCGAGATACTCCTTCATGGTGGCGTTTATTTTTGAAATACGCGACTGTGTTTCGTTAAGATAAACCTCGGGGAGAATAAGGCGAAGCGTTGAGGGCGCGTCTCCCACCTCACGCTCGGCACTTTCCCAGTATTCGGGTTCGCTCGTGAACTGGTCGCAGGCAACTACTGCCCATTTTTTTGCATCGGTTTTGGTCATATCGGGCAGAAGAATGTCTGCCGCCTTAAAGCATCTTTTCATGTCGTTCTGTTCCTTTGATAGTTTTAACAATTTGGATTTTTAAGCTCTTTGTTTATCGCAAGCGCGGCGCGCATGACCGCCGCCTGCGTTTTTCCGTCGATTATCTCACCGCGCATTATCAAGCCGACAAGCTCGTCAACGGGAATCTTGGAAGTCGGATCGTAGCCATGTCGTTCTGTGGGCCAAGGAGTTGTAGCTAAGTGTTGTCTTCCTAAGCCCGCTTGGCCTCCGACTTATCGCAAGCGCGGCGCGCATGACCCCCGCCTGCGTTTTTCCGTCGATTATCTCACCGCGCATTATCAAGCCGACAAGCTCGTCAACGGGAATCTTGA
>JAZQTY010000026.1:0-2538 GCA_045631025.1 Eubacteriales bacterium | reverse complement strand
CATATCTACCTCTTATTTTAAATAAAATACTTCCGTCATAAGCGGTTGAGCTCCCGTTTTTTCGTCAAGCTCCATTTCCATAACGTCCTTCATATATTCGTTCCATCGGTCAACTACAGAACTCTCCGCTTGAACTCTTGCCGCGTACTCAATTCCCTTTTCACACTCGTAATATCCGAAAAGATCGTTACCAACGAGCCAAATTGAATAATTACAAATCCCTGCTGATTTAAGAAGGACCTTCATTTCTTCCCAAATCTCGTCGTGACGGCGACGGTATTCCTCTATCATCCCGTCCTTAACTCTTGCTTTCCAAGCATAACGCTCCATACGTACGTTCTCCTTTTATTTTTTTATGCCCCACTTATAATATGTACGCTCGTTTTCACCGTCAAGCCATTTAACCTCAAACGTCAGCGTATCTCCATCGATGAAAAATTCTGCCCACGACGCGGCATTTGACCGCTCGGCATATTTATAAATTGCCTCGTCTATTTTGACGGGTATGCGAGTTTGCGTTCCCGTAGGACCATTCATCAAATATATAACTCCATTTGGCTTGATGGAATACTCGATATCGTTAACGGTTTCTACGGTTTCGTTCATCGGCATACCGTTTCCGCTAATCGGAAGAGTTCTTGATATTGCATGATCATGAGCTTGCAGTACCACGTCTACACCATACTCTGCAAATACGCCAACGAGCTGCTCCTTGAGCGCCCGCGCAATACCGTTTCTTTCGGGATCGGCGCCGTATTGTCCGACAGAATATATAGGATTATGCATAGAGACGATAGTCCAACGGGATTTATTTTCCTTAAGCTCTTTTATTAGCCAATTATATTGATCAGCTTTCAAGCTGCTATTTTCAAGATCGTTGGTATTGATCATTATAAATTTGACGTCACCGTACTCAAAGCTGTAAAAGCAACCAAGCTCGGTAGACTGCTCAATGGGAAGCCTATTATTAAAATGCTTTTCTATCTCGTATTTTCCTGCGCTATGTCCGTACCTTGCCTCGTGATTTCCGCCAATGGGCATGATCGCTATTGAAGAAATATACGGATAGCTGCCGTCAAGCATTTCCGTCCATTGATATTCATATTTCGTGCGTTGAACGAAGTCGCCGGTATGGATAAGAAAATCCATTTTTTCGTATATTCGAGACAGGACGTTGCGAAACTCCTGCGGACCTTCCTGCGAATCTCCTACGTGAGCAAAACAAAATGCCTTTTTGTTACAATCGTTTGTACGTATGGTAGTCTCCGCTGTACCAATATCAACACCTTTGTCCAAAACGAAATAGGAATATACCGAATTTCTCTCTAACGGGACCTTCACTTTTGAGATATAGTACGAAACGTCTTGACCGTTTTCGTCAACGGTATTCGCCTCGTAGGACTCAAAAGGATATTCCGTCCAAGCTCCGTCATCTTGTTTTTTTATCCGTATCACGGGACACAGCGGCTTGCATACGGTATTGAAGGTAAAGCCGTATACGGAGTCTTGAGTATCATACATAGTCACCGTCACCGACGTTGGCTTGTATTTTGATATATCAAAATTCTGCATTTTGCTTTACCTCCAATAATGTCAAGTCGATTTTAAAAATCAACAAACACCGCAGAGTTACCTGCAAGCGTTATGCAAAGACATGCTTTACCGTCCTTTACGGTATAAGCTCTGTCCTGCGGAACAAGATGTGAATATTTTTCGTACTTCGTACAATCAAATCCCTCGGTCATAACCTCGGGGGATTCTTCAGACCATCTTCCAAGTGTCTTAAGTCCTGCAGCGTCTCTGTCCTTTGCCCAATGAGGATAGAAATTACAGCTATCGTCAATGAACTTACACTGCGCTACGTATTCTCCGTCAGGAAGATCGGTGTTAAAGCATATCTCTATATCCTCGGGAGTATCGTAAGCGTATTTTCCCGGCATATAGTTATAAGCCATAACGGTCATTTTGCCGCTGTCGTCAACTGCAGCTATACTGTTTACGCGGAATGTGCCCGGATCCATTGACAAAATATCAATATCGTCACTCTTGACCTGCGTCATGCCGACCATATCGTAGTAGCATTCCGCCATATGTGAACCTACGGACTTTATACCGTCCATAAGGCCGCCGGAAAGGTAGCTCCAAGCTGCAAAATAATCAATCTCCGTGTTTACCATCTGCCAAAGAAGATCTGCGTCCATTGCCGCTTGGTAGCGATAACCAACCGTTCTCGGAGAAAGCTCCTTTTCGTCGTTTCCGCTGTTTATTCTTCCCTCGTCGCAAGCAAAGCGAACGCTGTGGATACCGTACTTCGCAAAGCCTTGGCGAAGCTTGTTCACTACCTGTGCCAAGGATTTAAAACAATACATATACGGTCTGCCGTCGTAATAGGACACCGCCATATAGTCAAGCCTTACGGGCTTTCCGTTCTTGGCATTCTTCTCCATCGCGCAGTGCTTTACGAATTCAAGGCTGTCGAATACGATAAGCTTGGTAATATCCGTGACCGTCATAGCGTGTGCGCCAACCGTTACCTCC
>JAZQTY010000025.1:0-1922 GCA_045631025.1 Eubacteriales bacterium | reverse complement strand
GTACATAAATATCTTCGCAGTATGGGTATAAACTTATATCTTAACAGCAAGGTCACCTTGATTGGAGACGGAAGTGTAAGCATCGGCGGTCGGGAGATAACTGCCGATCTCGTCATAATGGCTGTGGGCGTCAGACCCGATACAAGTCTCGCGGTTGACGCGGGAATTTTGACGAACAGCCGTGGAGGTATCGTTGCCGACAGACAGATGAGAACGTCGGCACCCGATGTATATGCAGTGGGGGATGCCGTGGAGATAAGGAATTTTCTGACGGATGCACCTGCGTTTATTCCTCTTGCAGGACCTGCCAACAAGCAGGGAAGAATAGCCGCCGATAATATCGCGGGCGGCTTCAGTACGTACGACGGAACGCAGGGTACCTCTGTAATGAAGCTGTTTGATATGGCTGTAGCCACTACGGGTCTTAACGAAAAGTCAGCGCGTGAGGCGGGAATAAATTACGATAAGACCTATATCTCCGCCATGTCCCACGCGGGGTATTATCCCGGGGCGTCTGGAATGACGGTCAAGGTTTTGTGGAATCGCGACACCCGTAAGCTTATCGGTGCGCAGATAGTGGGCTTCGACGGAGTTGACAAGCGTTGCGACGTGATTGCCACAGCTATCCGATATGGCGCAGACGTAACTACGCTTGCAAACCTTGAGCTAAGCTATGCTCCCCCTTTCGGAAGCGCGAAGGATCCCGTTAATATGGTGGGATTCGTTGCTGAGAACGTAATAACGGGAAAGGTTAAGCAGTTTTTCTGGCATGACGTAGAAGACCTCCCTCGCGACGGAAGTGTAACGCTTCTTGATACACGAACACCTGCGGAGGTGGCTCAAGGAAAGATACCCGGTTTTATAAATATACCGCTCGACTCTCTCAGAGCTGAAATATCAAAGCTGCCCAAGGGCCGTCCCGTGTACGTTCACTGCTATTCGGGACTAAGGAGCTATCTTGCCTGCCGCATACTTTCGGGAAACGGCTATGATTGCTATAATCTTGCAGGTGGTTGGAAGCTGTACGAAACGGTGATGCGTGAGAAGCACGCTCAATGAATGGTATCGGACAGTCTCGCTCGTAGCACAGAAGGTATCCTTGTCTTGGAAAATCATATTGACACGGAACTTTTCCTTGTGATATAATGAATCCGTACGGGTTATTACTAGCCCCTATTAATTTATTTGAACAATTACAGAGGTTTTCTCTGAAACAATATTTTTCACGGAAGGGCATGGGCTATGAGATACGAATACTGTGAATTTGCAAATCTTAAATATATAACAAGATATCCGAAAGAGTATAAAGAAGGCGAAAAATATCCCGTTTTGATATTTTTACACGGCGCAGGATCAAGAGGCAATAACCTTGTGATGTTGAAGTCCAACGGCTTTTTCACTATGTCGGAGAATATCGAGAATTTCCCCTTCATAACAATAGCCCCCCAGTGCAGCGCAAAAACGTGGTTTGATGTTTTTGAACGTCTGAAGAGGGTCGTAAGCCATGTGTGCAACGAGGCGTACACCGACAAGAAACGCGTGTACGTTATGGGTTCAAGCCTTGGAGGATACGGTACTTGGCAGCTTAGTATAAGTATGGCGGAAGTTATAGCTGCTGCGGTACCTATTTGCGGGGGTGGCGTGGCTGCTATGGTTGGTGATATGATCAACGTTCCCGTTTGGGCTTTCCACGGTGAGCTTGACAAATGTGTTATGCTTGAAGAAGCAAAGATAATGGTAAACGCTTTGAATGAATGCGGCGGAAACGCAAAGCTGACCGCGTTAGAAGGCGTGGGTCATTCAGCTTGGGATTATGTTTATGGAAATGCAGCCGTCTACGAATGGCTCCTGAGCCACGAAAATACCAATGCCTTAACAATTCCCGACGTTTATAACGATATGACACTTTACGGTTAATATTG